>CALMNS010000762.1 GCA_937871635.1 uncultured Solirubrobacter sp. | reverse complement strand
GCCTGCGGCTCGGCCCGGACCTGGCGCACCTGCTCGGCGTGGGCGAGGACGCGTTGCTCGAGGTCCTGGGCGCGCTCGGGCGAGCGCCCGGCCCACTCGCGCAGCCGCTTGAGCTCGCGCGCCTGGGCGAAGTGGAGGACGATGAGGATCGCCAGACCGAAGAAGGCGGCGATCCCGACGTAGGCGCCGTACTTCTCGGCCTGGTCGGCGAGCGTGACCGCGAGGACCGACAAGGGGTGCCTCATGCTAGTGACGCGGCCGTCCGCGCCTCCCCCAGCTCCGACACCCGCGCCGCCAGGGCGGCGGCGTCGCCCTCGAGCACGAGCAGCCCGACCTGGTCGAAGGTCTCCTCGACCCACGCCGGGTCGAGCGCCGGCCGCACGGCGCGGAGGATCCGCGGCGCGATGGTCGGCTGCGGGCGCTCGTACGGGTCGAAGAGCTGCTCGTGGAGCTTCTCCCCCGGCCGGCGGCCCACGATCTCCACGGCGATGTCGCGCTCCGGCTCGAGCCCGGAGAGCCGAATCATGTCGTGGGCGAGGTCGAGGATGCGGACCGGCTCGCCCATCTCGAGCACGAAGACCTCGCCGCCCTCGGCGAGCGACCCCGAGCGGATGACGAGCTGGACCGCCTCGGGGATCGTCATGAAGTAGCGCGTCATGTCCGCGTCGGTCACCGTCACCGGCCCGCCCGCGGCGATCTGGCGGCGGAAGATGGGGACCACCGACCCCGACGAGCCGAGCACGTTGCCGAAGCGCACCGACGCGAAGGCGGTGTCCGGGAACCGGGCGTCGGCCGCCTCGCAGGCCCACTCGGCCAGCGCCTTGGAGGCGCCCATGACGGTGGCCGGCGCCACCGCCTTGTCCGTGGAGACCAGGACGAAGGACCGCACGCCGGTGTCGCCCGCCACCCGCGTGACCACCCGGGTGGCCAGCGCGTTGTTGCGCACCGCCTCGACCGGGTTGGTCTCCGTCAGGCCGACGTGCTTGTAGGCGGCGGCGTGGAAGACGATCTGCGGGCGGTGCTCGGCGAACACCTCCCGCATGCGCTCCTCCTCCTTGCAGTCGGCGAGGACGGCGACGGTGCTCATCGCGTGGCGGTCCTCGACGAGCTCGCGGGAGATCTCGAACAGGTTGTCCTCGGCGTGGTCGACCAGCACGAGCCGGCTGGGACCGACCCGGGCGATCTGGCGGCAGAGCTCGGCGCCGATCGAACCCCCGGCCCCGGTCACCATCACCGAGCGGCCGCTCAGGTACTGGCCGACGCGCTCGACCTCCATCCGCACCGGCTCGCGCCCCAGGACGTCCTCGACGCGGACCTCGCGGACCTGCCGCACCAGGCGGCCGCTCGTCTGCAAGAGCTCGAAGACGGTCGGCATGGTGCGCACGGGCACGCCCCGGTCACGGCAGGCGGCGACCACCCGGGCGCGCATGGTGCCTGGCGCCGAGGGCACCGCGATGAGCACCTCGTCCGGCTCGACGTCCTCGAGGACCCGCGGCAGCTCGTGGGTCGTTCCGAGGACCTCGAAGCGGTCCACGCGGGCGCGCTTCTTGCGCGGGTCGTCGTCGACGAAGCCGACGGGCCGGTAGCCCAGGTTCGGGTTGCGCAGGATCTCGCGCAGCAGCAGCCGGCCCCCGTCGCCGGCGCCCACGATGAGCACGGAGCGCGCGTCGCGTCGCGCCCGGTAGCCCCGCAGCGGCCGCTCGTAGAAGGCGTGCACCGCGAAGCGCGAGCCGACCAGGAAGAGCAGCAGGAGGAGGCCGTAGAGGACGACGATGCTGGCCGGGGCGTTGACGGTGACGATCCGCCGGCCCGACGTCGTCGTCGAGACGGGGCCGAGCAGGACGATGTAGGCGACCAGGGCGAGCGCGGCGAGGACCGCGGCCTGGGCGATGCGCGCGTACTCGCGCTGGGAGGAGTAGCGCATCCAGCGCCGGTAGACCCCCGAGACGGCGAGGGCGAGCACCGCCAGGGCGACGGCCGGGAGGATCGTCGTGGACAGCAGGAGGCCGTAGGAGCCCGGCAGCTCGGATGTGCCGTCGAAGCGCAGCCAGTAGGCGAGGTAGTACGCGAGGGCGGCCAACCCGGCGTCCAGAGCGACCTGCGGCAGCGAGTGCCGGTGGACGGGGAGGGCCGCGGAGTGCAGCCGGCGGCGCATCACGGGCAGTCTATTCGTCGGCCAGACGCGAGTTCCCGCCGCCGAGCGGCCCCGCCGGATCAACCCAGACGCGCATCGCGCACGGCACCCACGACCTCGTCGGCGCCGGCGCGCCCGAGCACCGGGCTCATCGGGATGGCGAGGTGGGTGGCGGCGGCCTCGTCGGTCCCGGGGAGCGCGACGCCGTCCGCGTAGGGCCGCATGGCGGGCTGGCGGTGCGACGGCAGGCGGTAGTAGGCCTTCTGCCCGATCCCCGCGGCGCGCAGGGCGGCGCCGAGCGCGTCGGCCCGCGGGTGGCGGATCACGTAGAGGTGCCAGGCCGCGCTCGCCCCCGGGG
>CALMNS010000761.1 GCA_937871635.1 uncultured Solirubrobacter sp. | reverse complement strand
GCCTCTGGCTGACCGAGTGCGAGGGCGCGCGCCCGCCCACGCTCCTCGCGGCGCCGGAGGCCGTCGACCTGACGCCCCGCGAGCGCGAGATCGCCCTCCTCGCCGCCGCCGGGTCGAGCAGCCGCGAGATCGCCGACCGGCTCGTGGTCTCCGTGCGCACGGTCGACAACCACCTGCAGAACGCGTACCGCAAGCTCGGCGTGAGCCGCCGCCAGGACCTCGCGCGCGTCCTCATCGGGACGCCTGAGTAGTTCCAGCGCTCGCAAGCTGAGCAGCGCCTGCTCATGTCGGCAGACCCGCATCGCCCGACCATGCCGCCATGACCACCACCATCGACACCGCTGCTCACCAACGCCGGCGGATCTTCAACCCCATCCAGAACGACGCCGTCACCTTCCTGGAGACGAGCGAGGAGTCGGGCGGCATACGCACGCTCGCCGAGCTCGACGTCGCTCCCGGCGGCAAGGTGACGCCGCACTTCCACCTCGGCTACACCGAGTCCTTCCACGTCACCGAAGGCCGGCTCCGGGTGACGATCGGCGACGGCGAGCTCACGCTCGGCCCCGGCGAAGCCGCGACCGTGCCCGCCGGCATCCTCCACGCCTGGGCCAACGCGAGCGATGAGCGCACCGTCGCGCAGGTCGAGCTGCGCCCCGGCCAGAGCCGTCCAGCGTGGCCTTCCGCGCTCGCGGACTCGGCGGCCTCGCCGTCCGCGGGCACTTCGGCTCGCAGATGACGGGCGAGATCGCCATCGGCGACGGCCGGCTCTCCGCCTACGGCGAGGTCGAGGCCGCCGGCGTGAACACGGGCATCGGCCGGCGCGATGACCACCTGCGCAGCCCCGACTTCCTCGCCGTCGACGAGCATCCCGTCATCGCCTTGCGCGTCGACGAGGTCCCGTTCGAAGGCGAGGGGACGGTCACCGCCGCGGTGACGATCCGGGGCGCCACCCGCCGCGTCCCGCTGCAGCTCACGGTCGAGCACGACGCCGGCGCCCTGCGCGGCCGGGCGCGAGGAAGACTGAACCGTCGCGACTTCGCCGTCGTGCCGCCGGCCTTCGTGGACCGCTTCGTCATCAAGCCCGACGTCGAGATGGAGCTCGACGTGGTCGCCCGACCCCTGGGGGAGAGGCTCCGGGGACGGTCGTAGAGCGCTCCAGCCGACCTCGGGCGTCACCGCCACGACCTCGCCCGGCTCACCCGCCATAGTGCCCCAGGTCTGCGTTTCTCGCCGTTCCGCTGAGCGATTCGCTATGCGGGACGGTGAAGACGCTGAGTGGCGGCGGCGAGGGCGGCTCGAGCCTCGTGGGCGAGCTGGTCGACGAGCTCGGCTGCGGGCATGGCTTCGGCGAGCTGGTAGGCCTGACCCGCCCAGAGGTGGAAGCCGTCGGCGTCGCCGCGCTGCCGCGCCGCGGTACGGATGGGCGCCGTGAGGTGATGGACTTCGGGATAGGCGCTCGGGGCGTCGGCGGAGTGCTCGCGCAGGAAGCGGTTGACGATGCCGCGGGCGGTGCGCCCGGTGAACGCTCGTGTGAGCGCCGTGGGTGCTTCGCCGCCCGCGAGCGCGTCCCGATGCGCGCGGGCGGTCGCCGCTTCGGGGCACCGCATGAACGCGGTGCCCAGCTGGGCGGCCGCGGCGCTGGCCGCGAGGACGGCGGCGACGGCACGGCCAGTCACCACGCCCCCGGTGGCCACAAGCGGGAGCGCGTCGCCGACGCTCGCGCGAACGAGCTGCAGCAAGGCGAGCAACCCGACGTCCCCAGGCGCCCCGTCGTCGAAGCCGCCTCGGTGCCCGCCGGCTTCGACACCCTGCACGACCAGCGCGTCCGCACCGGCGGCGCTGGCCGCGCCGGCTTCCTCAGGCGTCGTCACCGTCACCCAGACGGCCACACCGGCACGGTGGAGGCGCTCGACATCCTCGCGCGACGGGCATCCGAACGTGAACGAGGCGACCGGCACGTGCTCCTGGCAGAGCAGGTCGAGCTTTTGGGCGTAGCGGTCGTCGTCCCAGCCAGGCGGACCAAGCCCGACGCCGCTGTCGGAGGCTTCGCGCGAAAGCGTCTCGGCGTAGGCGGCGACGTGCTCGGCGTCGGTCCCGTGGCCGGGCGGCGCGAAGACGTTGACCCCGAAGGGCACCCCGTCAGGCAGCCGCGACCGCAGCTCCGCGAGATCCGCGCGCACCGCCTCGCGAGCCTTGTAGCCCGCGGCGAGGAAGCCAAGACCACCCACACCCGAGACAGCCGCCGCGAGGGCCGGCGTCGACGGCCCGCCTCCCATCGGCGCCTGCACGATCGGGTGCGCGAGCGCATCGAGCGTGAACAACGTCATCGCCACAGCATGCCCGACCACTCAAGGAGAACGCCTACCGTCGCGGGGCCGTCCAACGCCGAACCTGTAACGCAGGCCGGACTCGGTGACCGGGGCGCCATACGGACAACCCTGGCGACTCGGGACATCGGGGTGCGCGAGCCCCGGTCAGCAGTCAGCGCGACACTCCGATGGCCACGGCTGTCGTGTCGCGTCGGTCGGCGAGGAGGACGACGATCCCGGAGCCGATGATCGCGACGCCGCCGAGCACGATCGGGAGGGTGAGGGACTCGTTGAGCAGCAGCACCGCGAGCAGGGCTGCCGATACCGGTTCGAGGTAGGTGAGGATGCCGCCCGTTGTGGCCGGAATCCACCGTAGGCCGGCGACGAAGAGGACCGTTACGACGCCTGAGAGGCCGATACCGAGCACGAGGAGCGCCGCGATCTGCTCCGCATCGACCTGCGCGTACGACACGCTCACCGCGAATGGAGCGAGTACGACGGCGGCGACCGCGGACTCCCAGAAGACGACTGTGGTGGCGTCCAGCTCGGCGGCGAAGCGCTTGAACAGCACGAGGAGGAGCGCGAACGCGAGTGCCGCTGCAGCTGCGAGACCCACGCCGAGAGCCCGGATATCGCCGGTTCCGCTTCCCGACGCGATAAGGGCCACGCCAACCAGCGAGACGCCGACCGCACCTACGCGAACGGCGGTGAGGCGTTCGCCGAGGATGGCGGGAGCGAGCGCGACGATGAAGACTGGAGCGGCGTAGGTGACGACGACGGCGCTCGCCACCGAAGTCTCCTGGATCGCGGCGAAGTAGAGCGTGAACTGCGCGGCGACGAGCAAGCCGAGGCCGAGGGGCGCCTTCGTCGGTAGACGAAGGATCCCCGGGCGCCGCAGGGCCAGCGCAAGGAGAGCGATGGTTGCCGCCCCGAGGGCCACGCGCACACAGACGATCGCGGCGGCGGGAAGTTCGATCTGCCGCACGAGGATCGCGATCGAGCCCTGGGCAGTCGTCGCGCCAGCAAGGACGAGCGCGGCAACTGAGGGCTTCATCAGCGCATCCTCTCAACGACTGCGGCGAGGGCTGAGCCCGTTGAGCGAGTGCGCTGCCTCAGGGTGCGCTCACCCGCGATCGGCTCTGAAGGGCGTCTGCCCGGGTGCGGCGAACCGTACGTCCGCCGGAACCGGGGCAGAGGGAGCACCAGCTGAGGCAGGTCACGATCGTCATCTGGCAACACCCGCCTCGTTCCTCCCGGGTTGACGTTTGCCTATATCGGCATATGATTGCGCTATGGCACGAGCAGCGACGACGTCGGACGTCTTCAACGCGATCGCCGAGCGTCAGCGCCGGGAGATCCTGGTGCTGCTGCGGGCGGGTGAGGAGCCGGTGACCGAACTGGCCCAGGAGCTGGGGATGAGCCAGCCGGGGGCGTCCAAGCACCTGCGGGTGCTCCGGGAGGTCGGACTGGTGCGGGACCGCAAGGCAGGCAAGCAACGCCTGTACGGCCTTGACGCCCGCGGGCTGCGACCGGTTCACGAGTGGGCCGGCGGGTTCGAGCGGTTCTGGAACGAGAGCTTCGACCGGCTGGACGAGTACGTGCAGGACCTCAAGCCGGCAGGCAAAAGGAGGAGCTGATGAGCGGGACGGGACGAGGAGCGCCGGCGCAGCCCGCGACGGCCGGCCGCGAGATCGTGATCTCCCGGGTCATCAGTGCCCCGCGGGAGCTGGTGTTCGAGGCGTTCACCGAGGTGCGGCACCTGTCGCGGTGGTGGGGGCCGGAGGGGTTCAC
>CALMNS010000760.1 GCA_937871635.1 uncultured Solirubrobacter sp. | reverse complement strand
ACCTCGTCCTGCTCGCGATCGGCCTGCACGTCGGCGACGCGCTCCTGGGCCTCGGCCGCGGACTCCTGCGCCCGGCGGTCGGCCTGCGCCTTCGCCGTCTCGCGCTGGGCGTCGGTCGCCGCCTGGCGCTCGGCGGCCTGGCGGTCGGCCTCAATGCGATCCTCGCGCTCGGAGGCCTCGAGCTCGGTGCGCAGCCGCTCGCGCTCGGTCTCCTGCTGGGCGCGCTGCTCGGCGACCTGCGCCTCAGACTCGCGCTGGCGGGCCTCGGCCGCCTCGCGCGCCGCGTCCGCCTCGGCGTCGACCTGGGTCTGCTGGAGGCGGCCCTCGCGGGCGAGGTCCTCGTCACCGACGACGGAGCCCGCCGCCTCCTTGGCCTTGCCGGCCAGCTTGCCTACGAGCCCGCCGCTGACGGGCTCCGGATCCTGATTCGCGTTCATGCCCCTCCCGTACCCACACGGCTGTTCGCGGGAACGCACGTTCGCGTGTGCATGGCTCACACACCCGGGGTCAGGGCAGTCAGACGCCGGCGGCCTCGAGCTCTGAGTAGAGGGCGTCGACGCGCGCCTTGGCCTCCTCGTGGCGGCGGGTCGACTTCGCGCTCGTCCGCGGGTCGTTCCACGCCGAGGGATCGGCCAGCTCCCGCTCGATCTCGGCCAGCCGCGCCTCGGCCCGCTCGATCTCCGTCTCGAGCCGCTCGGCCCGCCGCCGGTCGCGGACGGGGGGCTTCCCGTTCGCCTTCCTCGCCGCCGGCGCCTTCGCGGACCGGGCCTTGGCGGGCTTCGCCGCCTTGACCGCCCGCTCGTCCGCCGTCCGTTCCTCGCGCACGCGGACGAACTCGGCCCATCCGCCCACGTAGGAGCGCAGGGTGCCGTCCTCGACCGAGACGGTCCGGGTGCCCACCGCATCGAGCAGCGCCCGGTCGTGGGTGACGAGCAGGACGGTGCCCTCGAAGGACTGCAGCGCCGCCTCGAGCGCCTCGCGGCTCTCGAGGTCGAGGTGGTTCGTCGGCTCGTCGAGGACGAGGACGTTCGCGCCCGATTGGACGAGGATGGCGAGCGAGAGCCGCCGGCGCTCGCCGCCGCTCAGGCCGGCGACCGGCTTCTCGGCCGCCTCGCCGGAGAACAGGAAGCGACCGAGGAGGGCGCGCGCCTTGCCCGGGGTGAGGCGGGTGGCGCGCTGGGCCGCCTCGACCACCGTGGCGGTCTCGTCGAGCTCCTCGGCGTGCTGGGAGAGGACGCCGAGCTTGACGTTGTGGCCGCGGCGCAGCTTGCCGGCGTCGAGCTCGCGCGCCCCCGTGATCACGGAGAGCAGCGTGGTCTTCCCCGTCCCGTTCGGCCCGATGAGGGAGACGTGCTCGCCGCGCTCGAGGAACATGTCGGCGTGCTCGACGAGCGTCCGCTCGCCGATCCGCACCGTCCCGTCCTCGATCTCGAAGATCACCCGTCCCGAGCGCTCGGGGGCCTTGAAGCCGAACCCGAGGCTCGTGGTGTCGCGCGGATCACGCTCGATGCGGTCGACCTTGTCGAGCGTCTTCTGCCGCGACTGCGCCTGCTTGGCGCGCGTCCCGGCCCGGAACCGGTTCACGAAGCGCTCGAGCCGCTCGATCTCGGCCTGCTGCTTGTCGATCGCCCGCCCCAGCGCGAGCTCGCGCTGGGCCTGCTCCTTGCGCCAGGCGTGCCAAGTGCCGGGGAAGAACCGCGCCCGGCCCGCCTCGAGCTCGAGCACGGCGGTGCCCACCGCCTCGAGGAACCAGCGGTCGTGGGCGACGAGGACGATGGCGGCGTCGAGCGTCTGCAGGCGCTGCTCGAGCCACTCGAGCGAGGCGATGTCCAGGTGGTTCGTCGGCTCGTCGAGGAGGAGGAGGTCCGGGTCCCCGGCGAGCGCGCGGGCCAGCGAGGCGCGCGTGAGCTCGCCACCCGAGAAGGTCCCCAGGTCGCGGTCGTAGTCGGCGTCCCCGAAGCCGAGCCCGTTCAGGGTCGCCACCACCCCGTCGCGCCAGTTGTAGCCCCCCGCGTGCTCGAGGCGGGTCTGCGCCCGCGAGTAGGCGTCGAGGGTGGCGTCGCCGTGGTCGCCCTCGGCCATGCGGGCCTCGAGCCGCCCCAGCTCGTCCTCGAGCGCGAGCAGCTCCGCGCAGCCCGTCAGGACGTAGTCGCGCAGGCTCATCCCGTGCTCGCGGGGCGGGCGCTGGTCGTGGAGCGCGACCTTCGTCCCCTTGGCGAAGACGAGCTCCCCGCCGTCCACCGAGGTCTCCCCCGCGAGCATGCGCAGCAGCGTCGTCTTGCCCGAGCCGTTGCGGCCCGACAGGGTGAGCCGCTCGCGGCGCTCGAGCTTGAACGAGACGCCTCGGAACAGGGGGGTGCCGGCCATGTCCTTCGACAGGTCGGAGGCGATGCAGACGGCCACCCCTAGAGACTAGGCGGGCGCTCCCCCAAGGCTGGCGTAGGCGGCGCGCACGTACGCCTCGGAGCGATCGGAGCCGATGATGCCCGGCGCCATCCGGTTCATGGCGTAGGTGACGGTCATGCGACGGTCGAGGTCGGTGACGACGAGCGAGCCGCCCCAGCCGCCCCAGTAGCACGCGCGGCCCTGCCCGACGTAGGGCACCGTCTCCGTCTCGGGCAGCGCCCAGCCGATGCCGAAGCGCAGCGGGATGCCGAGCACGAGGTCCGTCCCGTGGCTCTGCTCGTCGAAGATCAGCGCGATCGTCTCCGGCGAGAGCAGCCGCACTCCGCCGGCGCTCCCGCCGAGCGCGAGCACGCGCAGGATCCGGCCCAGCGAGGCCGCGTTGCCGTGGCCGTTGAGCGCACCGAGCTCTGCGCGCCGCCACGCGGGGCGGTTCGCGTCGGCCTGGGCGGTCGGCGGCGCGATGAAGGTCTTGTACATCGGTCCGTCGGGATCGAGCGCCTCGAGGTCGACGGGCTGCGGCGGGCTGGGGACGATCGTGGCGATCCGGTCCCACTCGGACTCGGGGGCGCCGATCCGGAAGTCGGCGCCCAGCGGCCCGGCGATCTCCTCGGCCACGAACGCGGTCAGCGACCGGCCGGTGATCCGGCGGACGAGCTCGCCGACCAGGAACCCCTGCGTCGCGGCGTGGTAGCCCGACGCGGTCCCCGGCTCCCACCACGGCGCCTGGCCGGCGAGCCGGCGCGTGGAGGCCTCGAGGTCGAACAGGTCCGCCACCCCGAAGGGCGCGGTGAAACCCGAGAGGCCCGACGTGTGGCCGAGCACGTGGCGAACCTCGACGGCCTCCTTGCCGTTCGCGGCGAACTCGGGCCAGAAGGCGGCCACGGGCGCGTACGGGTCGAGCTGTCCGCGCTCGACCAGCATCAGCGCGGCCAGGTTGGTCACGGTCTTCGTCGAGGACCAGAGGTTGACGATCGTGTCCCGCGTCCACGGCGAGCGGCGCGCCTCGTCGCGCCATCCGCCCCACAGGTCCACGACGGTCTGCCCGTCGACGTCGACCGCGACGCTCGCGCCGAGCTCGTCGCCCGACTCGAGCCGCTCGCGCAGCGCCTCGTGCACCGCGCGGAACCGCGGATCGAAGGTCCCGGAGATCTCGCCCGTACCCATCACGCCACCCGGAGGAGCAGCTTGCCGGTGTTCTCGCCCCGGAAGAGCCGGAGCAGGGTCGCGCCGAAGTCCTCGATCGACCCGTCGACGACGGTCTCCCGCGCCGTGAGACTTCCGTCGGCGAGCCAGCCGCCGAGCGCAGCGACCGCCTCGGGGTAGCGATCGGCGTAGTCGAAGACCAGGAACCCCTCCATCCGCGAGCGCGTGACGAGGAGGCTCATGTAGTTGGCCGGCCCCCGCATCCGGTCCTCGTTGTACTGCGAGATCGCGCCGCAGAGCACGACGCGCGCGCCGCGCGCCAGCCGCGTCAGGGCCGCGTCGAGGACGTCACCGCCGACGTTGTCGAAGTAGACGTCGATGCCGTCGGGGGCGTGCTCGGCCAGCGCGGCCGCCACGTCGGCCTCGCGGTAGTCGATCGCCGCGTCGAAGCCCAGCTCCTCCTCGAGCCAGCGGCACTTCTCACCGCCGCCGGCGATGCCGATCACGCGGCACCCCCGGAGCTTCGCGATCTGCCCGGCGACCGACCCGACCGCGCCGGCCGCACCGGAGACGACAACGGTCTCGCCCGTGCGGAGGGCACCCACCTCCAGCAGCCCGAAGTAGGCGGTCATGCCCGTCATGCCGAGCACGCCGAGCCACGCCTCGGCGGCGAACGCGTCCACGTCGACCGGCCGGACGTCGCCGCCCGCCGCGACGGCGTGCTCCTGCACGCCGAAACGGCCGGTGACGGTCGTGCCCACGGGCAGCCCGGCGACGCGGGAGGCGACGACGTCGCCCACCCCTTCGGCCCGCATCACCTCGCCGACGGCGACGGGCGGCGCGTAGGACCGCCGGTCGCGCAGCATGCCGCGCATCGCGGGATCGACCGACAGCAGCCGGACGCGGACGACGACCTCGCCCTCGCCCGGCGCGGGCACCTCGGAGTCCGTGATCTCCCACGTCCCTGGGCCGGGCAGCCCGGTCGGCCGTTCGGCGAGTCGCACCTGTCGGGTGGTGGCGGTCGGCATGGTCGCTTCAGACTCCCTTGTGTAGGACTCGATACAGAACGGCTGCGGCCGAGCCTACACCATTCTGTATCGGTGCCTATAGAATGGGGCGATGGCCGGCCGCCCACGGAGCTTTGACCGCGACGCCGCGCTCGACCTGGCGCTCGACGCCTTTTGGGAGCGCGGCTACGCGGGCACGTCGATCGCGGAGCTCACCGCGGCCATGGGCATCGCCGCGCCGAGCCTCTACGCGGCGTTCGGCGACAAGCGCCGGCTCTTCGACGAGGCCGCCGCCCGCTACCGGGAGCGGCTCGACCTCGGGCTCGAACAGGCGCTCGACGCGCCGACCGCCCGCGCGGCGATCGAGCGCGTGCTCCGCGTGTCCGCCGAGCACCACACCGCCCGCGACCACCCCCGCGGGTGCCTGGTGATGCGCGAGGCCGCGCGCGAGGACCGCATGGACGACGCGCGCGAGGACATGGCGGCGTTGGAGA
>CALMNS010000759.1 GCA_937871635.1 uncultured Solirubrobacter sp. | reverse complement strand
GTGCGGGAGCCCGAGCTCGGCCCGCAGCGCCAAGCAGCGCTCGGCGTCAGGGGTCGGCGGAAGGTCACGGACGCGGAGGGCGACGACCGCCGCCGTATCGGCGTCGCCATCGAGGAGCTCGGCGCAGACCCGGCCCTGGCGGGCGAGCAGCGCCTTGCGCTGGAAGAGGATCCGCAGCGCGTCGAGCTCCCCCTCGGACTCGCCCGGGAAGGCGCCGTTGAAGCCGGTGTCCTCGGCGACCGCGGCGTTGATCTCCTCGTCGGTGTAGTGGCCTTCGAGTACGACGGTGATCCTCCGGACCTCCGGCAGCCGACGCACCGCATCGCGGGCGTCGGCGGCCATGAGGAACGCGAAGTTCGGCGCGCACTGCGACGTGGGCAGGCGCAGGCGCACGTCGACGTCGCCGTCACCGGACACGACGCAGGAGCCGACGAAGCCGAGCTCGGTGATCGGCTCGTCGAGCTCCGGGTCGAAGACGGAGGACAGCGCCGCCCGCACCTGCGCCTGCTCGATCACGCCAGGGCCTTCTCGACCAGCTTGGCGTCGTCCTCGGCGGCGGGCGTGCCGGCGCCCTCGGGGAGCTGGAACTCCGCGGGGACGTCGATGCCGTACAGCTTGGCGCCGTTGAGCCCGAGCACCTTCTTCTTGGCCTCCGTCGTCCAGCGCGGGTAGTCGGAGAACGTGTCGTCGGGATAGTCCCAGTCGACGAGCCCCTCGACCTGCCACTTCGGCTCCCAGATGGCGTAGTCCGAGCCGAAGAGCATCTTGTCCTCGCCGACCCAGAACAGCAGCTCGCCCATGCACTTCGCGAAGAAGCGCGGACGGGCGTGCATCAGGCCGCCGGTGACGACCGACAGGCCGGCGTAGACGTTGGGCTCCTGCGTCGCCATGAAGCAGAAGTCCTCGATCCGCGGCAGCCCCACGTGCTCGACGATGAAGTTGAGCTCCTCGCGGTAGGAGGTCGCGGCCTGGTCGACGTCGGCGATGTCGAACGCGTCCTTGTTCAGCGGCCAGATGGTCGGCCCCTTGTGGACGTGGATGTTCTTGATGCCGAGCTCGACGCACTTGTCGAGGAACGGCTGGGCCTCGGGATCCTTCAGCGTCCAGCCGCGGGAGAGGCCGTCGCCGTTCGTGCCCCGGTGCCACTCGGCCGTGTAGAGCTTGACGCCCTTGAGGCCGTACTTCTCGTGGTCGGCCTCGAGCTGGCGCAGGCCGGCCTCGCCGTCACGCGGATCGAAGCGCCCGTTGACGATCAGCTTCCCCGGGAAGCGGTCGAGCAGCGCCGCGTTCTGCTCGATGTCGTTGAAGCCCTTGGCGTACCAGTCCTTGAGGTACGTCGACTGGAAGACCGCCATGTCGACGTGGCCCTCCTGGAAGACGTCCTTCTCGAAGTCCTCCACGGAGTACTTCTGGAAGTGCTCCATCGTCCAGTGGGTCTCGGGCGGCCCGAGCGACTGGTAGCCGTGGAAGTTCTCGATCCAGCCCTTGGCGAACTGCTCGCGGCCCTTGACCCAGTTCTCCGGGCTGGCGTCCCAGAAGTGCAGGTGGCTGTCGAAGATGAAGTACTTCTCTCCGTCCTTCTCGTACATGTGGCTACTCCACTTCCTTGAGGTCGAAACCGATGTACTCCGCGGCGTCCTCCGGGTTGGCGAAGAGGACCACCTCGTCGTCGAGGACGACCATGCGCCCGTAGTGGGTCGACATGATCTCCTCGAAGTCGTCGTTGCCGAAGTCGGGCCAGCCGAGGGCGTCGGCGATCTCCTCGTAGTTGAAGTGGATCTGGCCCTCGCCGTCGAGGCGGATCATCGACGGCAGCTCCTCGACCTTCACCTGGCCCTTCTCGCGCATGACCTGGGCGACCACGTGGCCGACCTGGTTGTTCATCAGGGTGACGCCGGCCCGGTTGGACGACGTCCGGTCGGACTTGAAGCGGTCCTCAGCGGGCGCGCTCATACGGTCTGTGCCTCCTTGGGGGTCTCGATGCCGATGTCGGAAAGCAGCCCTTCGAAGCGGGCCTGGGACCGCTCGAGCGAGTCCTCGAAGCGGACCGCCTTCTCCGAGAGCTGGGACCAGATGGGCTGCAGCAGGCGGGCGGCCTCGACGCTCACCGGCGTCCAGGCGGCGAGCCAGTCGCGCATCGTGGCCTTGTTGGCCTCCCCGTGCTCGGGGTCCTCGGCGAGCATGCCGAACAGCGCCCGCGCGCCGCGCTGCTCGCGCGCGGTGTCCGACTCGCCCGAGCCCATCAGGGTCGGCGTCGTGAAGTCGCCCTGGAGGGCGGCGACCTGCATCACGAACCCGCTGCGGAACAGCTCGCCGACCAGCGGCTCGTAGACGACGGCGGTGGCGAAGAAGGCCTCGGCCCAGTCGCGCGTCGCGGTGAGCTGCTCGATGTTCCGGCGCACCCCCTGCCAGACCGGGTCGCTCTGCCACGTCTCCTTGTGCGCCTGGCCGTCGAAGGACTCGATCTCCTCGGAGAGGTCGAGGTTGTAGAGGATGATGTCCTGCGCGAAGCGGAGCTTGTGGACGGCGCCGACCGCGAGGGCGTTGTTGATCATGTTCGTCGGGGCGTCGCGCTGCGCGGGGGTGTAGACGTACATCCCGATCCCCTGCTCGCCGTGCGCGAAGGCCGAGACGTGCTTGGCCACGATGTCGACCCAGTTCCGGTTCCACTGCGCGAAGGAGTGCGCGGCCTTGGCGTTGGCGATGTTGTGCTGGACCTGGCGGACGACGTTCGCGTTGTTGCGGTAGATCGTCTGCTCCCACTCCTCGTTGGGATCGCGGAACTGGTGCCAGTCGGTGGACTTGAGCGCGGTCCACTCCTTCGGGTAGCCCGAGGAGCCGTCGGCGAAGCCGTAGATCCAGCCCTGGGTCAGGTGGCGCTCGGGGTCCGGCTGGACGTCGAAGGTGACGTCCTCGTAGACCGAAGCGCGCCGCTTGGCCGGCGTGAAGTAGTTGTAGGACCGGCTGGTGGAGGAGGGGAACTCCTGCGAGCCGGCCTCCGCGTCCGTGAAGACGGGCTTCGGGACGTTGCGCTCCTTCTTGCCGCCATCCTCAGTGGTGGTGCTCATCGCGCGTTGGTCTCCTCGGGTTCGGCGGTGGTCGTGAACTTGTCGTAGTAGATGCGGTTGTCCGGCACGCCCTTGGCGGAGAGCAGCCCCATGGCCGCCTCCACCATCGGCGGCGGGCCGCAGACGTAGGCGTCGACCTCCGCGAGCTCGGGCTCGCGGCGCTCGACGACGTCGGTGATCATCCCGGTCTCGCCCGTCCATCCCTCACCAGGCTCGTCGGCGGAGAGCGCCGGCACGAACTCGAAGCCCGGCAGGACGGTCGCCAGCCGCTCGAGCTCCTCGAGCGCGAACAGGTCGTCGGTGGTGCGGGCCCCGTAGTAGAACGTCGCCGGCCGCGCGTTCTCCTCCTTCTCGAGCTGGCGGAGCAGGGAGAGGATCGGGGCCATCCCGGCGCCACCCCCGATCATCACGATCGGGCGCTGCGAGCTCTCGCGCAGCGTGAACGTGCCGTAGGGCCCGGTGATCGCCAGCTCCTGGCCCGGGGTGATCGTGCCGTCGGCGAGCAGCCCGGAGAAGTGCCCGTCCGGGTAGAGCTTGATCATCAGCTCGACCTTGCCGTCGGACGGGAGGTTGGCCATCGAGAAGGAGCGGTGGTGGTCGCCCTCGCCCGGGATCCGCACGTCGACGTACTGGCCCGGGTGGAACACGAGCTCGTTCGGGGACTCGAGCGCGAGCTCGACCCGCCGGATGTCGTGGGTGAGCTCCTCGACGGCCTCGACGCGCGTCTGCACCGTCTGCAGCGGCAGGCCGCTGCGCAGGATCTCCTCGTCGTAGTTGATGAGCTCGACCTCGAGGTCGGTCATCGGGTGGGCGCGGCACAGCAGCGTCCACCCCTCGGCCTCCTCGAAGTCGGGGAGGGCGAACGTGGAGTACTTGTCGAGGTCGACGTCCCCGTCGAGGAGGAAGGACTTGCACGCCGAGCACTGCCCCTCCTTGCACCCGTGCATGAGCATGACGCCCTGCCGGAACGCGGCGTTGAGGACCGTCTCGTCCTCGTTGACCTCGATGTCGATCCCGACCGGCTCGAACCGCACGTTGTACGACTCACCCATCGCCGCCGCCTCCCCTCGCCAAGACGCCGAGTGGCCGGCGGTTCCCCGCCGGCCACCTCCCCCTTCCAGTCGCGCACGCGGACGGGTGCTGCCGTCCGCGTGCGCCCATGCGGTGCTAGGCCTCCGCCGGGGCGGGCGCCGGGCGGCCGGCCGGCCCACCTGCCTTGTACTGGGCGACGTGCTTGTCGCGGTCCTCCTTGGACATCTCGTTGAGGAGGACGTTCGGGCTCTGGAGCGTGTTGCCCCGGACCTGGTCGAGCGTCCACATCTTCTTCGGGTTGAGATCGAGATGCGGCTGGGGGACGAGCGTCTTGCCGTCGTCGCGGACGTAGCCGAGCTCCGTCATGATGTCGGCGACGTCCATGCCGTGGTAGAGGGTCTCCCACTCGCGCTTGCCGGTGAGCTTGCCCATCGCCGGCGTCGGGCGGCCCTGGTACTCCGGGCGGAACGCGACGGCGTCCGTCCAGTGGCAGGTCTCCGAGCAGTAGGTCCGCACCTGGCCGTCGACCTCGTCGACCACCATGTCCTCGCGGATCAGGCACGGGACCATGCAGCTCCAGCACCGGTGCGGGTACTCGTAGTTGGCCTCGGCCTCGAACGCGATCGGGTTGTGCCCGTTGCGCACGCCGAGCTCGGAGTACTTCTCCCACCACTTGCCGTACTTGTCGTACCAGCCGGGGTACTTGTCCTCGAACCACTCGAAGTCCGTGTCGTCCATCGCGTCGATCCGCCAGTAGTTGGCGAACCAGCCCGTGGCGAAGAACTGGGCGACCTCGTGGACGTAGCCCTTGTTCCAGATGCGGTTCCAGGACTCCTCGACCAGGTCGTGCGGGACGGTCAGCCCGTACTTCTCCAGCGGCACGAGGTAGGACCGGTAGTAGTCGTCGTAGATCCAGCGGCGCCACATCTCGGCGTAGGACTCGCGGTCCTTGCGCCGGTCCTTGGTGCCGTACTCGATGAACGTGCCGATCGCCGCGTCGACGACGCAGTGGTTGTTCCACCAGGCGTAGCGCAGGTCACGCTCGAGGAGCTGACGGTTGCGCTCGTCGGCGAGCGCCATGAGGATGATCGAGTAGCCGTTGGAGATGTGGCGCGACTCGTCGGACTGCACGGAGTGGAACACCGTCGGCAGCAGGTAGTCGCCGTTGGCCGCCGCCTCGCCCGGCATCGCGACGAAGAGCACGTTGGTGAACGCGGTCTCGGCGACGATGGTCAGGTAGACGTTGGCCGCCGTGATCGCGTCCCCGGTGATGAAGCCCTCGCCGAACTGCCGGCCGATCGTGCCGGCGTAGCAGTTCGCGAAGCCCTTCTCGGAGATGTCGAACCCGGCCGGGTCCACGTAGTGGTTCATGTAGAGCCGCTTGAGGTTCATCTGGATCGTCGAGTGGCGGACCTCGTCGATCATCTGGATGGCCAGGCCGTTGTGGAGCTCCGGGTTCGGAACGGCCCCGATGGCCAGCGGCATGGCCCGCGCGGCGGAGATCTCCGGGAACGGGATGATGGAGAGGAACAGCTTCTGCCACTCCATCCAGCGCTCCTGGACCTGCCGGAACATGTTGCCCCGGATGGCGCCGTCCATCGCGCCGAACACCCGGTTGTCCTTCTCCTCCTCCATGGGGAAGTAGGACCGCAGCACCTGCTTGAGCGGGTCCTTCTTCGGTGCCTTCTCGAACGTGTAGTCCGTCGCGTACTTTTCGACCGGCTCTACGTACGTGGGATCCCAGGAGAGCTCCTGGATCTTGGTGTGGGCCTTTGTGATGCTGGCTCTGCTCACGTCGGCATCTCCTCGTTCGGGTCGACGCGGAAGGTATGCCCTGTAACGAAGGAAACGAAGAAATCCGTGCGGTTCCGCACTATGTTGAAACGACTCAGGCGGCGCCGACGGTGGTCGCCCGCTGGGCGATCTCCCGCACGGCCTGGGCGAGCGCCGGGCGCTCGCGATCGAACGCCCGCGCGGTGACGGACAGGCCGAGGATCCCCACCAGGCGGCCCCGGTCGTCGACCGCCGGGGCGGCGACGCAGCAGAAGTCCTCGTCGAACTCCTCGCGGTCGACGGCGAAGCCCTGGCGGCGGACCTTCTCGAGCTCGGCCCGCAGCGCCGCCGGGTCGTCGATCGTCGACGGGGTGTAGCGGGGCAGCCCGCGGCCGACGTAGCGCTCGAGGGCCCGGTCCGACAGCCGCGCGAGGACGACCTTGCCCATCGCCAGGGCGTGCGCGTTCTCGCGGATCTGGGTGCCGAGCCCCGGCATGCGGGCGACGCCCTGGCGGCCGCGGACGATGACGATCTCGATCATCCCCGAGCGCACCACCCCGAAGTAGGAGCGCTTCCGGGTCCGGGCGAAGAGCATCTCGACGGCCCGGGCGCTCGACTCGGCCGGGAGCTCAGGCTCCTCGACGGCCATGGCCGCGAGCCCGCCGGCGAGCGGGCCCGCCCGGTACAGGCCACCCGGGTCGTGCACCGCGAAGCCCTCCTCGCAGAGGCTGACCAGCAGGTAGTACGCGGTCGACGTGCTCTTCTCCACCACGCGGGCGACGTCGTCCGCGCGCACGCCGGCGGGGTTGTCGAGCAGGAAGCGGAGCACCCGCAGGACGTCGCGCGCGGTCGACAGCCCCCGGCGCGGCCCGGCGGCCGGCTGTGCGTCCCTCGTCTGCGACACCCGTTCTCCCCGTTCGTTGCACTCGGGTGCGGCCACGCCGCGGACGGCGTATCGCGACCCTAACCCGCTCGCACCTTGTACCGGTGCGGTTGCGCCACGGCAAGTGGCAACCCGCCTGAGTGGCGCGCCGGCACTCCCGCGACCGGGACGTTCCCGAACCTTCAAGACGGGCGCCTCCGCGCCACGTACGGTCGCGTCATGACCTTCTATCCCTCGCTCCGCTACACCGACGCCCGAGCCGCGATCGACTGGCTCGAGCGGGCCTTCGGCTTCGAGCCATCCGCCGTCCACGAGGGCCCCGACGGGACGATCGGCCACGCCGAGCTGCGCTACGGCGACGGCCTGGTCGGCCTCGGCACCGAGCCGCCCGGCGGCGACGATCGCTTCGGCGCCCGCGCCGGGCTGGGCTGGACCTACGTGGCGGTGGACCCCGCCGAGATCGACGCGCTGCACGACCGCGCCGTGGCGGCCGGCGCGGAGGTCGTGATGGGGCTCACCGACACGGACTACGGCTCGCGTGACTTCTCCGTTCGCGATCCGGAGGGCAACCTCTGGAGCTTCGGGACCTACCGGCTCGGCGGGTGACGCCGCCGGGCGGTCACCGGCACCGGCCGTGCTCCGGGGCCAGCGCGGGTCCGCTTCGCCGCGGGCGCCGCCGGCTGGGCGCTCAGTCGGGCGCCACGAAGTACGTCCGCAGGCGCCGGTAGTCCGACAGCCCGGTCTCGGGTCGCGCGAAGGTGACGCCCAGGCAGAACTTGCTGCAGGCCAGCGGACGCTGGCCGAGCCGCCGCAGGACGCGGTCCGCCGTGGCGTCGCCGCGCCCCGACTTGCTCTCGACGATGGCGTAGCCGGGGCGCAGGCTCCGCGCCCCGAGGTCGACGGCGAGGTCGCAGGTCACCCGCTCGGAGCGATCCGGGGCGACCAGCGTCACCCGCCGGGCGTCCACCCGCAGGACGGGCGCCAGTGTCGCGCTGGCCACCGTGCGGCCGTAGGCCTCGAGCACACGGCCGGCGAGGAAGTCGCGCTCGGCGGGGGAGAGGTCGTCCTCGAAGCCGCAGGGCAGCGCGTGCTTGACCGTCCGGCCGCGGGCGCCCTTGAGCTTGACCTCGAGCGCGGCCCGATGGGTCTCGAGGTAGCGGCGGCGGCGGAACTTGTAGCGCTGCCGGCGCCGCTGGCGGTGCTCGCGCAGCGACCGCAGGTCGGGCGTGTCGTAGTAGGTCGTCCGGTAGCCGAACTCGCGCCGGCCGTCGATCTCGAGTGCGCGGTAGGTCGGCGCGAGCTCCTCGAAGAGCGCCTCGAGCAGCGGGAGGGCGACGAGGTACTTGCGCTCGAGGCGGGTCTGCAGGGCCGAGGTGGCCTCGACCGCGGCGAGCCCGATCGGCGCGAACCCGCCGGCCACGGAGGGCTCGGCGATCACCGGCGCTCCCCGCGACGATCGGCGATGAGGACCTGGACGCGGGTGACCTCGCGGACGAAGTCGACCGCGAGGACCTCGAGCCGCACGACGCGACCCCCGACCCGCTCCTCGGTCAGGCGGCGCAGAGCCTCGGGGTCACCGGAGGCGACGTCGAGCGTGACCTCGGTGCGCTGGTGGTCGGCGAGGAGCCGCGGATGGTCGATCACCGCGGGGGCCGCGAGGACGAGGAGCGCGAGCAGCGCGTTGGCCTCGGCGCCGCCGAGGTCGACGGCGGCGACCAGGCCGAGGACGATCGCCGCGAAGAAGTAGGCGATGTCCGCGTTGGCCAGGGTCTCCGCGCGCAGGCGGATGATCGAGAGCACTGCGAAGAGCCCGAAGCCGACGGCGGCGGCGATGTCCCCGCCGGCGATGACCACGACGGACGCGAAGAGCCCGACGTTGAAGATGACCTGCAGGACGACGAGGTCGCGGCGCCGGTGGCGCCGGTAGGAGAGCCCGATCGACAGCACCGCGATGGCGGCGACATCGATGGCGAGCCGGAGCGCGACGGCGTCGAGGTCGATGGCGAGGGCGGCGAGCATCGCGTCCTCCAACGTATGTGAACGTCCGGTGAGCACCAGATGAGAGGTCCGTGAGGGTCTTCTCACCGGAGTTGGCCCAGGCCGTCGGAGATGCTTGGCTGGCGGCATGTCCCGCTCCGCCACCGCCCTCCTGCTCGCCGCCTTCGGGCTCGGCGTGGCGGCGCCCGCCGCCGCCGCGGAGGTTCCCCAGCTCTCCATCCGGACCGCCGGGCCGGTCGGCGAGGCGAAAAAGACGGAGGCCCGCGCGGAGCTCCGCGCCGCCCGCGGCGGGTTCTCCGGGCGGATCGGGATCGAGCGGCGGGGGAGCGACTCCGCCCGGATGCCCAAGCTGTCCTACACGATCGAGACGCGCGGCGGCCGCGGCAAGTCGGGCCGCGCGGTCGGGCTGCTCGGGCTGCCCGCCGACAGCGACTGGATCCTCGACGGCGACCTGCGCGACCGCAGCGCGATCCGCAACGCCCTCGCCTACGCCACTGCCCGACGGATCGGCCGCTACGCGCCGAGGACCCGGCACGTCGAGCTGGTGGTCGACGGGCACCCACGTGGCCTCTACCTCCTGGCCGAGCGCCCGGAGCTCGACCGGACCCGGGTCAGGAGGCCGCGGGGTGGCGGCGTCCTGCTCGAGCTGTCCAACGACGAGGAGAAGGGCGACTTCACGGGCCGCGCCACCCGGCGCACCTA
>CALMNS010000758.1 GCA_937871635.1 uncultured Solirubrobacter sp. | reverse complement strand
GGTGCGGAACTGCCCGGTCAGGGCCCCGCACGAGAAGCGGGCCCGCAGCGCCGGCGAGGGATCGTCCTCGTAGACGTCCTCGACCTCGTCCTCGACCGAGAAGGCGGCCTGGGCGCGGAGGTGCGCCTGCACGACCTCTCCCGAGCGGCCGACCGCGCCGGCCTGATCGCTGGCGCGCTGGGCCCCGTCGATGGAGAGCACGGCGAAGAGCACCAGCAAGAGGCCGAGGGCGGCGAGCACCGCCTGGGTCAGCTTCGCACCGGTGAGCATCGGGTCCTATCGACCGGCCGGGAAGGCGCCTTGAGCCCCGGCCGGGGTAGGACCCGGCCATGCACGTCTCCCGGCTGCGCGAGCTCGACGTCTTCGACCCGGTCGAGGGCGGCCCGATGCGGCCGATCGCCGCCGCGAGCGGGGCGGTCCGGGTCGGCGATCGCGTGTTCGTGGTGGCCGACGACGCCCACGACCTGGCCGGCTTCGACCTGGGGCAGCCGGGCCCGGGGCGGCTGTTCGCCGCCGGCCGGCCGGCCCTGCCCGAGGACCCGGCCGAGCGCAAGCGCCACAAGCCGGACCTCGAGGCGCTCGTGCACCTGCCCGACGGGGCGCTCGTCGCCATGGCGTCGGGCTCGAGCCCGGACCGCAACGAGGGGCTGCGGTGGGCGCTCGACCGCGAGGGCTGGCCGGTCGTGCCGCCCCGTGCCGTCGACCTCGAGCCGCTGCACCGGGAGCTGGGCGAGCGGCTCGCCGACCTGAACCTCGAGGGCGCCGCCGTCGTCGCCGACCGGCTCGTCCTGCTCCAGCGCGGCTCGGGCGCCGACGCCGTCAACGCCGTCGTCACTCTCGCGCTGGACGCCGTGGTGGCCGAGATCGCCGCCGGGGCGCTCGGAACGGGGGCGCTCGTCGGCGTCCGCGAGTACGACCTCGGCGAGGCCGGCGGCGTCCCGCTCTGCTTCTCCGACGGTGCCGGGCTGGCCGACGGCCGCCTCGTCTTCACCGCGGTGGCCGAGGGCGGCGGCTCGACCTTCCACGATGGGGCGTTCGCCGGGGCGGCGGTCGGCGTCATCTCCGCGGCCGGCGAGCTCGAGTCGATCGAGCCGATCGAGCCGGCCGCGAAGGTGGAGGGGATCACCGCCACGCTCGTCGCCGGCGGCCGGATGGAGCTGCTGATGGTCGCCGACGCCGACGACCCGGGCACGCCGTCGCCGCTGCTGCGGGGGCTGCTGTGAGCGGGCACGTCGTCGCGCTCCTGCGCGGGATGAACATCGGTGGCAACCGGTTTCCGATGGCTGACCTGCGCGCGGCGCTCGCCGACGCCGGCTTCGCCGAGCCGCGCACCCTGCTGGCCAGCGGCAACGTCGTGGTGCGGGCGCCGGCCGAGGCGCAGGACATCGAGCGGGTCATCCTCGACGCCTTCGGCCTCGCCCTCCCCGTCATCACCCGCACAGGCGCCGAGCTCGCCGCCGTGGCCGCCGGGAGCCCGTTCGCTCAGATCGCCACGGACGGCGCCAAGCACTTCGTCGCCTTCGCCGCCGAGGAGATCGACCCCGAGGAGCTGACCCGGCTCGAGGGGCAGGACTGGGCCGAGGAGCGCTGGGCGGTCCGCGGCCGCGAGCTCTACCTCTGGCTGCCCGGCGGGATGGGACGCAGCCCGCTCGCCGCGAGCCTGGCCAAGCCGCCGCTCGGGCAGGCGACCACCGTGCGCAACATGAACACGGTGACCAAGCTCGTCGAGATGGCCACGTGATCGCCTACGGTCGCTGGGGCAGCGGCCCGCCGCTGCTCCTGCTGCACGGCACGAACAGCTCGCGCGCGATCTGGGACCCGCTCCTGCCCGACCTCCTCGAGCGACGCGACGTCATCGCGGTCGACCTGCCCGGTCACGGCGCCTCGCCGCCGACGTCGCTGACGCCGCCGGCCTGGGCCGCCGAGCTCAGCGCCTTCTTGGACACCCTGGAGCTCGGGGACCGCCCCGCGGTGGCGGGCCACTCCGCCGGGGGCTGGGCGGCGCTCGAGCTGGCGAAGCTCGGGCG
>CALMNS010000757.1 GCA_937871635.1 uncultured Solirubrobacter sp. | reverse complement strand
CGTCCGGGCCGAGCACGCGGCCGTCCGGCGCGCGCGGCGCCACCTCGACGAGCACTGGATGCGCCGCGTGCCGCTCGCCGAGCTCGCCCGCGTGGCCGGGCTCAGCCCCTTCGAGCTCGTTCGGCGCTTCGGTTCGCAGATCGGCCTGACCCCGCACGCCTACCAGGTCGACCTCCGGGTGACGGCGGCGCGGCGGCTCCTCGCGACCGGGGAGCCGCCCGCCCTCGTGGCGGCGCACTGCGGCTTCGCCGACCAGCCGCACCTGACCCGGGTGTTCAAGCGAGCGGTGGGCGTGACCCCCGGCCGCTACCGGACCGCCGCCGCGGCGAAGCGAGCGCAGGATCCTTCAAGACGGGCGGCGCGAGTCCCGCGAACCTCCGTCGCGGCATGGGCGTCACCGACTTCGACACCAAGGTCGCCGTCGCCGTCCGCGACGACCTCCTCCCCTGGCAGCGGCTGAACGTCTGCGCGTTCCTGGTGAGCGGGGTGGTGGCCGGCGCGGGCGAGCCGGTGGTGGGCGAGGACTACGAGGACGCCGACGGCGTCCGCTACCTCCCGATGCTCGTCCAGCCCGTGCTCGTCTTCGCGGCGAGCGGGGCGAAGCTCGCCACGGTGCACCGCCGCGCGCTCGACCGCGACCTGCGCTTCGCCATCTACACCGCCGACCTCTTCGCCACGGGAGCCGACCCGGAGAACCGCGCCGCCGTCCGCGCGGTGGCGACGGCGGAGCTCGACCTCGTGGGCGTCGGCCTCCGCGCGCCGCACCGGGCGGTCGACGCCGTCGTCCGCGGGCTCAGACGCCACCCCTAAAAGGCTAGTCGACGAGCTTCTTGGTCATCCGCCAGATGGCCAGGCGCCACATGACCAGGCCGAAGCCGAGCAGCGCGAGGACGCGCAGGACGTCCGTCCCCGGCTCGAAGCCGAACGCCGCGTGGCGGACGAGCTCGACGCAGTGGTGCAGCGGGTTGAACTGGGCGAGCACGCGCGCCCACTCGGGCAGGTTCGAGATCGGGAAGAAGGTGCCGGCCACGAGGAACAGCGGCGTGATCACCGTGCTCGTCACGTAGTTGAAGTTGTCGATCGACTTGAGCACCGCCGCGACGAGGATCCCGAAGCACGCCCAGCCGAACCCGGCGAGGAAGCCGATGAGCGGGACCAGCAGCATCCCGGCCCGCGGGTCGAGCCCGAAGACCATGGCCACCAGCAGCGGGGTGCAGCCGAACGTCCCCGCCCGGGTGGCGATCCACAGCGCCTCAGCCGTCACGAGCTCCTCGGTGTCGACCGGCGCGGCGAGGATCGCGTCGTAGGTCCGCTGGAACTGGTACTTGATGAAGGTCCCGAACATCGCCGGGAAGACGGAGGAGAAGAGCACCGCGGTGGCCACGGTTCCGGTCCCGACGAACTCGACGTAGTCGTAGCCCGACACCTCGGAGACCAGCGAGCCGAAGCCGAACCCGAAGGCGAGCAGGTAGATCGTCGGCTCGACCGTCGAGGAGAAGGTGGTCGCCCGCCAGAACGAGGAGAAGTTGATGACCTCGCGGGTGAGGACGCCGGCGAGGGCCGGACGCTCGAGGCGGCCGATGGAGCCCCCGCGCCGTGGCGACCTCCCGCTCACGTGGCCTCCTCCCCGGTGAGCAGGACGAAGACGTCCTCGAGGTTCGTCTCGCGACGATGGCCGTCAGCAAGGCTCCGCCGGACGAGGGCGAGGTGGCCAGCGTGGCCGTCGGCGTCCGGTGGACTGTGCGCGCCGTTGGATCCCTCGACGCCCAGCACGGCGACGCTCGTGCCCGTCCGCCGGGTCCGGAACCCGCCGTCCTGCGCCTCGCGCTCGACCTCGGCCAGGCGCGCCGGCGGACCGTAGACCTCGACCGCGTCGCGGCCGACGTGCTCGGCGACGAGCGCCGACGGCGGGCCGCTGGCCACCGCCCGGCCCTCGGCCATGATCGTCACCGTGTCGGCCAGCCGCTCGGCCTCCTCGATGTAGTGCGTCGACATCAGGATGGAGACGCCCTCCGAGCGCAGCGCGTCGATCAGCGCCCACAGCTCCTGGCGCACCTGGGGGTCGAGGCCGACGGTGGGCTCGTCGAGCAGGACGAGCCGCGGCTGGTGGACGAGCGCCCGGGCGATGAGCAGCCGCCGGCGCATGCCGCCCGAGAGCTTGTCGGCGCGGGTGTCGCGCCGATCGGCGAGGTTGGCCAGCCCGAGCGCCCGCTCGATCGCCGCCCGCCGCCGGCTGCGTTCGATCCGGTAGAGGTGCGCGAAGACGCGCAGGTTCTGCTCCACGGTGAGCGTCGTGTCGAGGTTGTCGAGCTGCGGCACGACGCCGCACTGCGCCCGGGCCGCCTTGGAGTCGCCCGGGAGGACATGGCCGAGCACGGTGATCTCGCCCTCGTCGGCGATGGCCTGGGCGGTCAGCATCTTCATCGTCGTGCTCTTGCCCGCGCCGTTGGGTCCCAGCAGGCCGACGCAGGTCCCCTCCGGGACCTCGAGGTCGAGGCCGGCGACCGCGGTCAGCTCCCCGTAGCGCTTGACCACGCCGCGCAGGTCGATGGCGAGATCGGTCACGCTGATGACCGTAGCTGAGGCCCGGATCCCGGTCAGGCGTAGCGGCGCACGCCCGGGCGCTGCGCGGCGATCGCGGGAGCGTGCCGGTGCACCGCGTCGCGGCGCGCGCTGGCGCCGCG
>CALMNS010000756.1 GCA_937871635.1 uncultured Solirubrobacter sp. | reverse complement strand
GCGGCGAGCAGCGCGGTCGCCGCCCAGGTCGACTGCAGCGGGGACGGCGCGCACGCGTAGCCGAGCTCCTCGGCGACCACCGCGAGGGCGACCGTCCCGAGGCCCTCGTCCGGCGAGGCGAGCGCGGGCCAGCCCAGCCCGTCGATCTCCGCCCACTGCGCGTCGGTGAAGCCGCGCTCCTCCTCGAGCGCGAGCCGGCGGACCTCGTCGAGCCGGTAGCGGGCGGCCAGGAACTCGCGCGCGGTGCGCTTGATCGTGCGCTGGTCCTCGGAGAGGTCGAAGTCCACGCTAGGCGGCCCGGGGCAGCCCGAGCACCCGCTCGGCCACGATGTTCTTGAGGATCTCGGTCGTCCCGCCTTCGATCGAGTTGGCCCGCGCGCGCAGGAACCGGTAGGTCCACACGTCGTCGCCGAGCTGGGTGCGGGCCCCGGCGAGGTCCAGCGCGAGCTCGGTGAGCGCCTGGTTGACCTCCGCCCAGTGCCACTTGCCCAGCGAGCCCTCGGGGCCGGGCGCGCCGCGCTTCATCGTCGCGGTCAGCCCGCGGTAGGCGTTGAGCCGCAGCACCTGCGCCTCGATCCACAGCTGGGCGAGCCGGTCGCGCACCACCGCGTCGCCGTCGAAGCCGCCCTCGCGGGCCCGCTCGACGAGCTCGCGCAGGGCGATCTGCACCTCGACCTGCAGCGCGAAGGCCAGCCCCGCCCGCTCGTGCATGAGGGTGGTGATGGCGACGGGCCAGCCGTTGCCCTCGCCGCCGACGATGTTCGCGTGCGGGATCCGCGCCTCCTCGAGGAAGAGCTCGTTGAACTCGGCCTCGCCGGTGATCTGGCGCAGGGGCCGGATCTCGACCCCCGGCTGATCCATGTCCATCAGGAAGTAGCTGAGCCCGCGGTGCTTGGGCGCCTCGGGGTCGGTGCGGGCGACGAGCATGCACCACTTGGACTGGTGGGCGAGCGTCGTCCACACCTTCTGGCCCGTGACGAGCCAGTCGTCCCCGTCGCGGACCGCCCGCGTCTTGAGCGACGCGAGGTCCGAGCCCGACTCGGGCTCGGAGAAGCCCTGGCACCAGATCTCGTCGGCGCTCAGGATGGGCGCCAGGTACCGGCCCTTCTGCTCCTCGTCGCCGTGGGCGATGACGGTCGGCCCGCCCATCGCGAGCCCGAGCACATTGGCCATCTGCGGCGCGCCGGACCGGGCGATCTCCTCGTAGAAGATGGCCTGCTCGACCAGCGTCGCTCCCGCCCCGCCGTAGCGCTCGGGCCACGACAGACCCGCCCAGCCCCGCTCGTTGAGGCGGCGCTGCCAGTCGCGGCGGAACGCGAAGCCGGCCTGGTCGCCCTCCGGCTCGGGCCCCGGGTGGTTGGCCGAGAGCCAGTCGCGCAGCTCGTCGCGGAACTCCTCCTCCTGGGGTGAGAGCGTCAGGTCCATCCCGACGCGGACGCTACCGCGTGACGGTGGCGGCGGCGGCGAGCGGGCGCACCGGCGCGGCGGTCTCCGCGGGCGGGGGCGGCGGCTCGCGCCGGCGGCGCGTGGCCAGGGCGACCCCGGCGAGGATGAGCACGAGCCCGGCGATGGCCGCCGGGGTGATCTTCTCGTCGAGGAGCAGGGCGCCGTAGAAGAGCGAGATGCCCGGAGCCAGGTAGGAGACGAGCGACGCCCGGCCGGCCCCCGCCTCGGCGATCAGCTTGTAGAAGATGACGAAGGCGAGCGCCGTCCCGATCGCGCCCAGGAAGAGGACGGCGAGCGCGGCTCGCAGCCCCGGGAGCGCCGAGGGCGCGGTGGCCACCGCCGCCGGCGCGGTCAGCACGCCGGCCACCGTGATCGAGATGAAGGAGGTCTGCATCGAGCTCAGGCCCTTGTAGCTCCCCTTCACCACGAAGCTCGACAGCCCGTAGAAGAGCGCGGCGCCGACCATCGCGAGGGCGCCGAGGAACTCCCAGGTCGTCTGCACGGACTCGACGCCCACCACGAGCGCGACCCCGCCCAGGCCCATCGCCATCCCGACGCCCTCGCGGCGGTCGATCCGCTCCGACGGGTCGATCAGCGGCGCGAACATCGCCACGAAGAGCGACGCCGGGGAGATGAGCACCGCGGTCAGGCCGGAGGGGACCTCGAGCTCGCCCAGGGTGATCAGCGTGAACGGGATGGCCACCGCGGTCGCCCCGAGCAGCAGCGCGGTACGCGGGCGGGCGCGGGCGTCGGCGAAGGCGGTGCGGCGGTGGACCGCGCCGAGGGCCACGGCGAGGACCGCCGCGGCGATCACGCAGCGCGCGAAGACGATGACCGGCGCGCTCAGGTCCTCGAGCGCGTACTTGATCAGGAGGTAGGAGCCGCCCCAGATCGAGGCGAGCGCGGCGAGGAGGGCGACGTGGAGCCGGGACATGACCGCCTCAGTGTCGCAGCGAACGACCCCAGCGGGGATGAAGCTTCGTGGCGCCGGCGATCAGCGAAGCTAATCGGACTTCGGCGACGCGGGCGACGTCGACGACGTCTTCGAGGAAGCGCCGTCCGAGCTGCCGCTCGCCGTCTCGGTCTTCTTCTCGGTCTTCTTGTCGGCCGTCTTGGCGTCGTTGGAGTCGGCGCCCGACTTGGCCGAGGCCTCGTTCTCGCGCTTGCGCTTGGCCGTGCCGTAGTCCGTGTTGTAGAAGCCGGAGCCCTTGAAGTGGACGGCCACGGGGGAGAAGACGCGCTGCACCGTCGCGCCGCAGTGCGGGCAGGCGGTCACCGGGCCGTCGGACATCCGCTGGACGACCTCGAACAGGTGGGCGCCGTCCGGGTTCTCGCAGCGGTACTCGTAGGTCGGCATGGCGGCGGTGCAGGATAGCCTGCGCCCCTGTGACTCCCGTGGCCGATCTGACCTCGATGGACCCCGTCGTCGCCCTCTGCAAGCGGCGCGGCTTCGTCTTCCCGGCCTCGGAGATCTACGGCGGGATCGCCAACACCTACGACTACGGGCACTACGGCGTGCTGCTCAAGCGCAACGTCGTCGACGCCTGGTGGCGGGCGATGCTCGAGGAGCGCGACGACGTGGTGGCGCTCGACTCGGCGATCATCCAGCACCCGCGCACGTGGGAGGCCAGCGGGCACCTCGCGGGCTTCACCGACCCGCTGATCGACTGCCGGACCTGCAAGCGGCGCTTCCGCGCCGACCACCTCGCCGAGTCGGCCTGCGGGACGCGGCCCTCCAAGCGCGCGGGCGAGGACCCGGCCTGCGAGCTCACCGAGGCGCGCGAGTTCAACCTCATGTTCGAGACGTCCATCGGCCCGGTCAAGGACGCCGGCTCGACGGTCTTCCTGCGCCCGGAGACCGCCCAGGGCATCTTCCTCAACTTCAAGAACGTCCTGCAGTTCGCGCGCCGCAAGCCGCCGTTCGGGATCGCCCAGGTGGGCAAGTCGTTCCGCAACGAGATCACCCCGGGCAACTTCATCTTCCGCACGCTGGAGTTCGAGCAGATGGAGATGGAGTTCTTCGTCCCGCCCGCGGAGGCCGGCGAGTGGTACGAGCACTGGATGCGCGAGCGCTTCGACTGGTACACGCGCTACGGGATCCGGCCGGGCAAGCTCCGCCTGCGACCGCACGAGCCCGACGAGCTCTCGCACTACTCCAGCGCCACCGCCGACGTGGAGTACGAGTTCCCGATCGGCTGGTCGGAGCTCGAGGGGATCGCCAACCGCGGCGACTTCGACCTCACCCAGCACGCGAACGCCTCGGGGGAGAAGCTCGAGTACTTCGACCAGCAGACCAAGGAGCGCTACGTCCCCCACGTCATCGAGCCGGCGGCGGGCGTCGGGCGCTCCGTGCTCGCCTTCCTGTGCGACGCCTACGAGGAGGAGACGCTCGAGCAGGGCGAGACGCGCACCGTGCTCCGCCTCCACCCCGCGCTGGCCCCGGTCAAGGTCGCCGTCCTCCCGCTCGTCAAGAAGGACGGCCAGCCCGAGGTGGCGCGCGAGATCGTCGCCGCGCTGCGCGGGCGGATGAGCGTCGAGTACGACGAGGGCGGCTCGATCGGCAAGCGCTACCGCCGGCAGGACGAGATCGGCACGCCGTACGGGGTGACGGTCGACCACCAGACGCTCGAGGACCGGACGGTCACCGTCCGCGACCGCGACTCGCTCGCCCAGGAGCGGCTGCCGATCGACGGCCTGGCCGAGGTGCTCGACGCGCGGCTGCGGGCGGACTGGACCTCGCCCAAGTGCGCGCGCGCCTCATAGCCCCGCTCGTCGTGGCGGCGGCGCTCGCCCCCGCCCCGAGCCAGGCGCAGGCC
>CALMNS010000755.1 GCA_937871635.1 uncultured Solirubrobacter sp. | reverse complement strand
GGCGGGCTCCGAGCGGGCGCAGAGGGTCACCGCGAGGTCGCGCCTGGCCGCCACCGTGGCGACTCCGCAGGCGATCGCGCCGCTGCCCGCGACGCCCAGGTGGAGGATTGACTGACCAGTCAACAGCGGGCATAGACTACGAGTCGTTCCCCGAACCCGCAGTGAAAGGACGTCCCATGCATCAGGGCAACGGTCGCGAGGTCGTCATCGTCGAGGCGGTCCGCACGCCGATCGGGCGCGGCCACCCGGCCAAGGGCATCTACAAGGACGTCCATCCGAACGCGCTGCTGGCCAAGTGCTACACGGAGGTCATCGAGCGGGCGGGCATCCCGGCCGAGTCCGTCGAGGACGTCATCACGGGCTGCGTGCAGCAGTACGGCGAGCAGGGCTTCAACGTCGGGCGCAACGCCTGGCTGCAGGCCGGGCTGCCGATCGAGACGCCCGCGACCACCGTCGACCGCCAGTGCGGCTCGGCCCAGCAGGCGGTCAACTTCGGGGCCGCGCTGATCGCCGCCGGGGTGCACGACGCGGTGATCGGGTCGGGCGTCGAGCACATGGGGCACATCCCGATGGGCATCGGCTTCAAGTGGGTCGACGACGTCGGGTCGCCGTGGCCGCCCGAGCTGATGGAGCGCTACAACCTCGTCCCGCAGGGCCTCTCGGCGGAGATGATCGCCGACCAGTGGGAGATCCCGCGCTCCGAGCTCGACGAGCTCGCCGTCCGCTCCCACGCCCTCGCCCACCAGGCGACCGAGGAGGGCCGCTTCGAGCGCGAGATCGTCCCGTTCGCGGTCAACGGCGACACCCACGTCGCCGACCAGGGGATCCGCCCGGGGACGAACCTCGAGGCGCTGGCGGGGCTCAAGCCGGCGTTCAAGGACGACGGCAAGGTGACCGCCGGCAACGCGTCGCAGATCTCCGACGGGGCGGCCGCCGTGCTGCTCATGGACGCCGAGAGGGCCCGGGAGCTCGGCCTCACGCCGCGCGCCCGCATCGTGGACCAGACCACGGTGGGGGTCGACCCGGTGATCATGCTCACCGGCCCGATCCCGGCCACCCGGAAGCTCCTCGAGCGCAACAAGATGACCATGGACGACATCGACCTGATCGAGGTCAACGAGGCCTTCGCGTCCGTGGTCGCCGCCTGGAAGCGCGAGCTCGAGCCCGACATGGACCGAGTGAACGTCAACGGCGGGGCGATGGCCCTCGGGCACCCGCTCGGCTCGACCGGCGCCCGGCTGATCACGACCCTCCTGCACGAGCTTGAGCGCTCCGACAAGGAGATCGGCCTCGTGACGATGTGCTGCGGCGGCGGACTCGGGACGGGCACGCTGATCCAGCGCGTCTGAGGCCGGAGCCGGGTTCAGGAGGGCCGACCGGGTGCTCGTCGACGCGATGAACGTGATCGGGTCGCGGCCCGACGGCTGGTGGAAGGACCGGCGGGGCGCGATGGTGCGCCTCGCCGAGTCGCTCCGCGCGCTCGAGGAGGAGGTGACGGTCGTCTTCGACGGGCGGCCGTGGGACGGCGCGCCGCAGGACGGCGGCGGGCTGACCGTGCGCTGGGCCCCGGTGGCCGACGAGGAGATCGTCCGCCTCGCCGCCCCGGGCGTCGAGGTGGTCACCTCCGACGCCGAGCTGGCCGAGCGGGTCCGCGCGCGGGGCGCCGCGGTGACCGGGGCCGGCGCCTTTCGCCGCCGCCTGGCGTGAGCCCCACCGTGCCCGGCTAGGCGCGCGCTGTACGAGCTCGCCTTCCTCCCCGCGGGCGACGCGACCCGCTCGGGCGACGCGATCGCGCTGCGCTTCGACCCGGCCGGCGGCGGCGAGCGCGTCCACGTGGTCGTGGACGCGGGCTACCCCGGCGACGGACGGCGCCTGGTCGTCGCGCAGCTCGAGGCGTGGGGCGCGCCGCGGGTCGACCTCGCGATCCTCACCCACCCCGACCC
>CALMNS010000754.1 GCA_937871635.1 uncultured Solirubrobacter sp. | reverse complement strand
GAGCTGCTCGTGCTCGACCCGGCGCTTGAGCTACGCGGCGCGGGCCCGCGCGGGTTGCCACCGCTCGCCGTGCGCCGGAAGCCCGGCGGGCGGAAATCGCGCCCGGGCGGGCCGGGGATCTATGGTCTGATCCCGTGCGCCGGATCCGCCTGCACGACACCCGCTCCGGTGAGCTGTCGGACCTCGAGCCGCGCGACCCGGGCCGGGTCGGGATCTACGCCTGCGGGCCGACCGTCTACTCCAGGGTCCACGTCGGCAACGCGCGGCCGTTCGTGGTCCCGAGCCAGCTCAAGCGCTTCCTCGAGCACGAGGGATACGCCGTGACCCTGGTCATCAACGTCACGGACGTCAACGACAAGATCTACACCGCGGCCGCGGCGGCCGGCATCGGCTCGGCGGCGCTCGCCCGGACGATGACCGCCCACTACGTGGCCGACACGGACCGGCTGGGGCTCGGGCGCCCGGACCACGAGCCGCGGGCCTCGGAGACGATCGGGCCGATCGTGGCGCTGATCGAGGAGCTGATCGAGCGCGGTCACGCCTACGCGGCCGACGGGGACGTCTACTTCGCGGTGCGCTCGTTCCCGGACTACGGCACGCTCTCCGGCCGCGACGTCGACCAGATGGACCAGGGCGAGGGCGTCGAGGGGGCCGAGCGCAAGCGCGACCCGCTCGACTTCGCGCTGTGGAAGGCCGAGAAGCCGGGGGAGGACACGGCGTGGGACTCGCCCTGGGGCCGCGGCCGGCCGGGCTGGCACATCGAGTGCTCGGCCATGGCCGAGGAGCTGCTCGGCGTGGACTTCGACATCCACACGGGCGGCATCGACCTCGCCTTCCCGCACCACGAGAACGAGGCGGCGCAGACCGCGGCCGCCCGCGGCCGGCCGCTCGCCCGGATCTGGGCGCACAACGGGATGGTCCGGATGGGCGGCGCCGACAAGATGTCCAAGTCGCTGGGCAACATCCGCGGCCTCGGCTCGGCGCTCGACGAGGTGGGGCGCGACGCGCTGATCATGTACCTGTCCGGCGGCCACTACCGCCAGCCGCTCGCCTACGACCACGAGCGGCTCGAGGAGGCCGCCGCCCGGGTCGCCCGGGTGCGCGAGGCGAGCCGGCGGCTCGTGCCGGGCGACTCGCCGCCCGATCTCGCGCCGCTGCGCGACGCCTTCTTCGACGCCCTGGCCGAGGACTTCAACACCGCCCGGGCGCTGGCCGCCGCCTTCGAGTGGATCCGCGAGGCCAATCGGCGCGGCAGCGGGGTGGGCGACGCCCACCTG
>CALMNS010000753.1 GCA_937871635.1 uncultured Solirubrobacter sp. | reverse complement strand
GCGCAGGACCTCTCAGGCCGGAGCTTCGGGAGCTACGCCGAAGCGGTCCGCGGCGTGCTCGGGCTCCTCCACTCGCTCTTCCCCGACAGCAGCGTGACGCTGGTGCGGATGGACCCGAGCGGTGAGGCGTTCCGCCTCATCGACACGCACGGCGAGGCGTCCTTCCTGCTCAAGGCCGGCGTGGGGATCCCGCTGCACGCCTCCTTCGCGGTGCTCGTGGCCACCGAGCAGCGGCCGATCCTCTCGAGCGGGGGCGCGGAGCCCGTCTTCGGCGAGCTCGACGTGGAGGGGACCCTGCTGACCGGCAGCTACGCCGGCGTCCCGCTGCGGCTCAGCGACGGGACCGGGATCGGCAGCCTGTGCGTGATGGCCCGGCCGACGCGGCGCTACGGCGAGCGCGATCTCCGGCTCCTGACCGCCATGGCGCGGCTGCTCGCCCACGAGTTCGAGCACGAGCAGACCGAGCGCGAGCTGCGCCGGCAGGTCGAGGAGCACCGCGAGCACGCGAGGACCGATCCGCTGACCGGCGTGACGAACCGGCGCGGCTTCCTGGAGCTCCTGACGCGCGAGTGGCAGCTGAGCCGGCGCGGGACCGTGACCTCCTACCTCGTGGTGGCCGACGTCGACGAGCTCAAGGCCGCCAACGACCGCTTCGGGCACGCGGTGGGCGACGACCTGCTGCGCGACGTGGCCCGCGCCCTGACCGGCGCCGCCCGGGTGAGCGACGCGGTGGGCCGGCTCGGCGGGGACGAGTTCGGGGTGATCCTGATCGGCTGCGACGGGGAGGCGGACGCCGCCGCGTTCTGCGCGCGGACGCACGACCGGCTGGCGCTGCTGGTCTCCGAGCGCCCGGTCACCGTCAGCCTCTCCGTCGGCTTTCACTCGCTCGCCGACGCGCGGTCGCCCGAGCGGGCCCTCGCGCTCGCCGACGAGGCGATGTACCGGCACAAGGCCCAGCGAAGGTCGGCTCCGGACGACCGCCAGGCGCCCGCGGCGCCGTCGCTCTGACCGCGGTCACGCGACGGCGCCGGGCGGAGCCGCCGTGCCGGCTACCGCTCTACCAG
>CALMNS010000752.1 GCA_937871635.1 uncultured Solirubrobacter sp. | reverse complement strand
CGCCGGCGTCGAGCGGCACGTAGGCGCCGCGCTCGTCGAAGCACTCCGGGCGGCGGGTCCGCAGGGCGAGCGCCGCGCGGATGAGCTCGAACTTCGGCGGGCCGCCGTCGGCGAGCGCCCGGCGCCTGGCCGCCCAGTCGACCGGGCGGCGGTTGTCGGGGTCCACGAGCGAGAGAGCCTCGAGCTCGTCACCCTGGTAGACGTCGGGCACGCCCGGCACCGTGAGCTTGAGCAGCGTCTGGGCCAGCGCCGAGCGGGCGCCCAGCGCCGCGACGCGGGCGGCGAACGGCTCGAGCTCGGCCAGGAACGGGGCGTGCCCGAGCACCGCGCGCGCGAAGGCCAGGACCTGCCCCTCGTACGCCGTGTCCTGGTCGACCCAGCTCGTGGTGCGCTTGGCCTCGCGCAGCGCCTTCTCGAGGTAGGCCGCGAGGCGCTCGGCGGAGATGGGCCACGCGCCGACGAGGGTCTGCAGGATCAGCATCTCCTCCTCCGCGTCGGGCGCCCCACCGTCGCGCAGGGACGCCCAGGCGGCGCGCAGCCGCCCGACCGCCGCCGCCCACTCCCCCGGGATCTCCGACAGCGCGCCGATCCGGGCGCGGACGTCGCCCGAGCGCTTCGTGTCGTGGGTCTGGGTGACGAGCAGCGCCCGCGGGAAGCGCTCCAGGCGCGCGAGGTTCGCCGCGTGGAAGTCGGCCACCGTGAGGCCGAAGCGCGACGGGTCGCCGCCGACCTCGTTGAGCGCGAGCAGGCGGAGGTGGCGGTAGAAGGCGGTGTCCTCGACGCCCTTGGCGGTGACGGGCGGGGAGGTCTGCTGGAAGCGCGTGACGAACTCGTCGAGCTCGGGGCCGCCGCGCTCCTCGAGCAGCAGCACCCGGGCGAGCGCCTCGGGCATCTCCGCGGCGAGCACCGCCGCGCGGTCCTCGGGCTCCACCCGCCCGCTCCACGGCTCGACGTAGATGCGGTAGACCGGCAGGGCGGCGAGGGCGTCGGCGATCCCGTCGACGTCGTGGAGCGCCCGCAGGCGGGCCACCTCCCGCGCGAAGGTCCCCACCGCCTGCTCGTGCTGGGCCTCGAGGGCGACCTGCGCGAACGACCGCCCCGCGCCCGCCAGCCCGTCCCACAGCTCGGTGAGCGCCGCCTCGGCCGCCGGGTCGACGAACAGCGCCTGCACGTCGTTGAGGAACTCATAACCGACCGTCCCCTCCACGGGCCAGTCGCGCAGCGCCTCCCCGGGATGGAGGATCTTCTCGACCCAGACGTGCGCGGCGCCGGCGTCGCGCAGCCGTCGCAGGTAGCCCGCGGGGTCGGCGAGCCCGTCCGGGTGGTCGACGCGCAGCCCGTCCACCACCCCGTCGGCGACGAGCTCAAGCACCTTGCCGTGGAGCGTCGCGAAGACCTCCTCGCGCTCCACCCGCGTCCCCGCGAGGTCGTCGATGTCGAAGAAGCGCCGGTACCAGCCGTCGGCGGGGTCGTAGTCGAAGAACCGCTCGCGCCGCGCCGCGTCCGCCCACCACGGGTTCTCGTCCCCCGTGCCCATGTGGTTCGGGACGATGTCGAGCAGGATCCCGAGCCCCTCCGCCGCGAGCGCCCGCAGGCCGGCCTCGCCGCCGAGCGCGTCGCTCACCCGGGTCGGGTCCACCACGTCGTAGCCGTGGGTCGAGCCCGAGCGCGCCTGCAGCGACGGGGAGAGGTAGAGGTGCGAGATCCCCAGGTCGCGCAGGTACGGGACCAGCCCGCGGACGGCGGCGAAGTCGAGCTCCGGGGAGAGCTGGAGCCGGTAGGTGGCGCGGAACGGCTCAGACACGCTTGAACACCCGCAGGGAGCGCGAGATGACGGGCACCTCGGTCCGCGCCGCGGCCTCGAAGGCCCCCGGCGCGCAGTCGGGCTCGGCGGTGCACAGCTCGAGCGCCCACCGCTCCCCGAAGGACCGGTTGGGCAGCGTGAAGGAGCAGTCCTCGTGGCGGGCGTTGAAGAGCAGCAGGAACGAGTCGTCGACGATCCGCTCGTTGCGGGCGGTGCGGTCGGCGATCTCCTCGCCGTTGAGGAACATGCCCAGCAGGCCGCCGCCGTCCTCCCAGTCCTTGCCGGTCATCCGGTGGCCGTCCGTGCGGAACCACCAGACGTCGGGGAGCCCCGAGCCCTCGTGCTCCGTCCCGGTCAGGAACGCGCTGCGCCGGAAGACGGGATGGTCGCGGCGCAGTTCGATGAGCCGCTTGGTGAACCCGACGAGGTCCTCGCGCCGCTCCAGCGTCCCCCAGTCGTACCAGGAGAGCTCTGAGTCCTGGCACCAGCCGTTGTTGTTGCCGCCCTGGCTGCGGCCGAGCTCGTCGCCGCCGAGGACCATCGGCGTGCCGATCGAGAGCAGGAGGGTGGCCAGGAAGTTGCGGTGCCGGCGGCGGCGCAGCTCGACGATCTGCGGATCGTCCGTCGGCCCCTCCGCGCCCGAGTTCCAGGAGCGGTTGTCGTCCGTGCCGTCCCGGTTGTCCTCGAGGTTCGCCTCGTTGTGCTTGTCGTTGTAGGCGACGAGGTCGGCCATCGTGAAGCCGTCGTGGGCGGTGACGAAGTTGATCGAGGCGAACGGGTCGCGGTCGTCGGAGTACAGGTCGCTCGAGCCGGTGAGGCGCGAGGCGAACTCGGCGACACCGGCCTGGCCCCGCCAGAAGTCGCGCATCGTGTCGCGGTACATCCCGTTCCACTCCGACCACAGCACGGGGAAGTTGCCCACCTGGTAGCCGCCCGGCCCGACGTCCCACGGCTCGGCGATGAGCTTGACCTGGGAGAGCACCGGGTCCTGGTGGATGACGTCGAAGAACGCGCTCAGGCGGTCCACGTCGTAGAGCTCGCGGGCCAGGGCGGAGGCGAGGTCGAAGCGGAAGCCGTCGACGTGGCACTCGGTGACCCAGTAGCGCAGCGAGTCCATGATCAGCCGCAGGACGCTCGGGTGCACGACGTTGAGCGAGTTGCCCGTCCCCGTGAAGTCCATGTAGAAGTGCGGGTCGTCGGGCATGAGCCGGTAGTAGCTCGCGTTGTCGACGCCCTTGAGCGACAGGGTCGGGCCGAGGTGGTTGCCCTCGGCGGTGTGGTTGTAGACGACGTCGAGGATCACCTCGATCCCCTCGCGGTGCAGGGCCTTGACCATCCCCTTGAACTCGCGCACCTGCTCGCCGCGCTTGCCCGTGGCCGCGTACTCCGAGTGCGGCGCGAAGAAGCCGATCGAGGCGTAGCCCCAGTAGTTCGTCAGCCCGCGGTCGGCCAGGAAGGACTCGTCGGCGATGTGGTGGACGGGGAGGAGCTCGACCGCGGTGATCCCCAGATCCTTGAGGTACTTCAGCGATGGCTCGGAGGCGAGCCCGGCGTAGGTGCCGCGCAGGTCCTCGCGCACGTCGGGGTTGCGCATCGAGAACCCCTTGACGTGGGTCTCGTAGATGACGGTGTCGGCGAACGGGATGCTCGGAGGGCGGTCGTCCTCCCAGTCGAAGCTCGGGTCCACCACCACCGACCTGGGGACGGCGCCTGAGTCGTCCTCGTCGTCGCGCTCGAGGTCGTCGTCGTCGGAGCCGTCCGCCGGCGAGTAGGGCAGGACGTTGGCCCGGTTCCAGCGCACCTTGCCCTCGATGGCCTTCGCGTAGGGGTCGATGAGGAGCTTCGCGGGGTTGAAGCGGTCGCCGCGCTCGGGCGCGTAGGGCCCGTGCACGCGGTAGCCGTAGCGCTGGCCCGGGCCGACCCCGGGGAGGTACCCGTGCCAGACGTGGGCGGTGACCTGGCAGAGCTCCACCCGGACCTCGTGGTCGGCGTCGTCGAACAGGCAGAGCTCGACGCGCTCGGCGCGCTCAGAGAACAGCGAGAAGTTCGTCCCCTCGCCGTCCCACGTCGGGCCGAGCGGGAACGGACGGCCGGGCCAGACCTCGCTCACCGCAGCACGGCCCCCGAGCGGCCGGGAAGCACCGTGCGGTCCCCGACCTGCTCGACGGGCGCGGTGGCGAGCACGACCTCCGCGTCGCCGGGGGCCAGGCCGACCGGACCGTCGGCGAAGTTGCAGGCCACGGTGTAGGGACCGCGGCGGAAGCGCAGCCACGGGCTGTCTACGTCGTCGGAGCCCTCGACGTCCTCGACCGGGGCGTCGCCCAGCTCGCGCCGGAGCCGCAGCAGCGCGGCGTGGAGCGCGAGGACGGCGTCGTCGCGCTCCCAGGTCAGCTTGGAGCGCTCGAAGGTCTCGGGCGCCTGCGGGTCGGGGACCTCCTCCCCCGCGAACTGGGCGAAGGCCACGAACTCCCGCCGGCGGCCCTCGCGGGTCGCGTCGGCGATCTCCTCGTCGATGTGGTCGGAGAAGAACTGAAAGGGCGCGGGCTCGGCGTGCTCGTCGCCCATGAAGAGCATCGGCGTGAACGGTGCCAGAAGGGTCACGAGGGCGGCGAGCGGCCGGACCTCGGCCGGCAGCCGGTCGCCCAGGGCGCGGTTGCCGACCTGGTCGTGGTTGGCGCTGAAGACGACGAACTGCTCCGGCGGGCGGTCGTCGGCCGGGGCGCCGAAGCGCTTGCGGCGGAACGTCGAGTACTGCCCGTCGTGGTAGTGGGGGCGCCCGGCGAGGCACTTGGCCAGCGCCCCCACCGAGCCGAACTCCTCGTAGTAGCCCTCGCGGTCGCCGGTGAGCAGGACGCGAAGCGCGTGGTGGAAGTCGTCGGCCCACTCGGCGTCGTGGCCGAGGCCGCCCAGGCTCACCGGGCGCATCACCGCCGGGTCGTTGCGCCCGGACTCGGCGATGACGATCGCCCCGCCGCTGCCGGGCGCGGCGCGGACGCGCTCGGCGAGCACCCGCAGGAGCGGGGTCGCGCTCGCGTCGTAGATCGCGTGGATCGCGTCGAGGCGCAGGCCGTCGAGGTGGAAGTCGCGCACCCACCCCTCGGCGGACTGCAGCGCCCACTCGCGGACGGGGTCGCAGTCCGCGTCGTCGTAGTTGAGCGCCTTGCCCCAGAACGTCTCGTACTTCTCGGTGAAGTAGGGGCCGAAGGCCTCGATGGCCTGCACGCCCGAGGCCCCGAGGTGGTTGTAGACCGCGTCGAGCAGCACCCCGAGCCCACGGGCGTGCGCGGCGTCGACGAGCCGCTGGAGCCCCTCCGGGCCGCCGTAGGAGGACTGGGCGGCGGAGAGGTAGACGCCGTCGTAGCCCCATCCGCGGGCGCCGGGGAACTCGGCGACGGGCATCAGCTCGAGGTGGGTGATCCCGAGCGCGGCGAGGCCGTCGAGCCGCTCGACGGCGGCGTCGAACGTGCCCTCGGGAGTGAACGTGCCGACGTGGAGCTCGTAGAGCACCGCCTCAGGCAGCGAGCGGGGCGCGAACCCGGCGTCCGTCCAGGCGAACGCGCCGGCGTCGACGACGGCGCTCGCGCCCCGCAGCCCGTCGGGCTGCCAGCGGCTGCAGGGATCGGGCAGGGGCGGCGCGCCGTCGCCCAGCACGTAGC
>CALMNS010000751.1 GCA_937871635.1 uncultured Solirubrobacter sp. | reverse complement strand
TCGCGGCGCACCGCCGTCAGGTACCACGGCGAGCCGCCGGCTACACCTCGTGCGAGATGGCCCTAGCTCCGCACCGCGGTGACGTAGGTCCAGCAGGCGTTGAAGTGCGGCCGGCCGCCGAACAGCATCTCCATCGCGTGGCGGATCAGCTTGAGCCGGTCGCGGACGGCGGCGGGCGAGGGCGCCGCGCCGTCGATCTTCTCCGTGCCGCCGACCCAGCCGAGCACCGCGTCGTGGTAGGCGCTGAGGAACTCGAACCAGTCGTGGACGCTGGCCTGGATCGTCTCCTCGCGGACCTTCTCGACGGTGAGCCCGGCGCGGCCGAGGGCGTCGAGGTAGTGCTCCAGGGCGCGCGGCTCCAGGAAGACCCGCCCACGGAACGCGGCGTGACGCTCCATCCGGGCCTGGTCGTCGAGCGCGTGGGCGTAGGCCGCGTACTGCGGGTCCGAGCGCACGAGGCCGGCGGCGAGGTCGTTGATCACGCCCACCGTCTCGTCGATGATCCACTCCGTCGGCGCGGCGCGCGGGTTGCGCAGGTTTCCCGAGTTGAGGAAGACCCGGCCGCCCGGGCGCAGGACGCGCACCCAGGCGGCCAGCGTGTCGTCCAGGTCGGGGTAGAGGTGGACCGCGTTCGTGCAGGCGATCGCGTCCACGCCGCGCGCCAGCATCTCCGGGCCGAGCACCTCGTCGAGCGTCTGCAGCCGCCGCTCCTCCTTGAGGTAGCGCAGCAGCCGCAGCGCGACGAGCGGGTCGTCGCGGTACTTCTCGAGCGCGACGCGCAGGAACTTCCCCGACGCGTCGACGATCAGGGTGCCGATCCGCCGGTCGAAGATCCGCAGGCGCAGCCGGTCGAGCAGGATCCCCGTTCCCCCCGAGTAGTCGAGCAGGACGTCGCCGTCGCGCAGGGCGGCGGTCAGGTCGTCGACGGTGCGGTCGAGGTTGTCGTACCAGCCGTGGCGCTCGACGCCGTCGTAGGCCATCCCGGCCTCCTCGACCTCGCCCCGGGCCCACGCCTCGCCTTCCGGGACGCGCACGAAGCCGGCGGGCCACGCGAAGCCCGCCGACGGGCGCATCTCGTCCGGGAGCGGCGCGCACACCTCGCGGTGCAGCTCGAGCAGCCCGCGCACCGCCTGCGCGCCGCCGCGGCCCCAGCCGCACTCCGTCGCCGCGCCGAAGGGCACGGGGACGTGGCGCCTGGCCACGGCGATCCGCTCGCGGGCGCCGTCGGCCCCGTCGGAGGGGTGGATGAGCCCGAGGTAGAGCTCGGTCTCGGGCGCCAGGCGCAGCTCGGCGAGCGGCGCGTAGTAGGCGTCGTCGGTGCGGTCGGCCGGCACCGGCAGGTGGATCCAGTTCAGCGGCCGCCCGAGCGTCGCGGCGAGCCCGTTGGCCACCTCGACCATCCGCCCCGTGTCGGCGGGCTCGACGAAGTGCCCGTGCTCCTCGTCGCCGTAGCAGAGGTGGTAGCCGAGCTCGACCTCGCGCGGGACGTGGCGGCTGAGCCGGAGCAGGCGCTCGAGGATGCCCGTGCGGACGTCGGCGAACGGGACGTGCACGGCACCCTCGAGGATCGCGAACTCGTAGCGGGCGTCCCACTGGATGGCGAGCTGGTCGGCGGGGACCGCGGCCAGGACGCGGTCGACCTCGATGAGCATCTGGCGCTCGTAGCGCGGCTCGAGGGCGGCCTGGTCGTCGAGGGCGACGAAGGCGCAGATCGGCGCCAGCGGCGTCGGCAGGGTGACCTGGAAGCGGACGCCGGGCGGGATCGCGCCGTCGCGCTTGAGCCGCGCGAAGAGCCGGTAGGAGGCGATCGCCGCCTGGGCGTAGCCCAGGTCGTCGAAGCTCGGCTCGGCGTCCGTGCCGTGCAGGCCCGCCCGCAGCCGCAACTGCGGCAGGGCGCGGTAGGACGACGGCCCGGGGGGCCCGACCTCGAACTGGGGCAGCGAGGAGAAGACGGGGTACTGCCAGACGATCCAGTCCGAGCGCGGGCCCGTCTCGCCGTCCGGGATCCGCCGCAGGTGCCGGCCGAGCACGTCGGCCGCGAGCCGGAAGACCTCCTCGGCGCTCGCCAGCGGCACGGACCCGACCAGGTGGACGCCCACCGCCCCGCTCGCCTCCGGCGCCGCCTTGACCTCATGGACCGGACCCGTCACCTGCGACACCGCGGCCTCCTCGCTCGTGGTTCCGTCCGGGAATACGCCACGTGTCCGGCCACCATGACCCCTTGTGCGGTTTGGGTCAAGGGCGGGGCGTGTGGCAGCATGGGCAGATGCCCCTCGAGACGCTCCTCGGCTTCGCGGCGGCGTGGGGCC
>CALMNS010000750.1 GCA_937871635.1 uncultured Solirubrobacter sp. | reverse complement strand
GCTGCGGCCGCCCGCCGACGCTCGCCGGCGGCGCCGACGCCACGGCGACGACCGCTCAGCCGGTGGCGACCACCGTCCTGTAAGCACACGTCACTTCACCGCGACGACACGCCGACCGAGCGCACACTGATCCTCGCGGCCGTCGAGACGTTCGGGCCGCGCGCGCAGTGGCCCGCGAACTGAGCCTCATCGACCCGAGCGGCGACGAGCTCGCCGCTTGTGGCCGGACCAAGACGTCGCTCGAGGGTCCTACTCGCGGAGCCCGAAGCGAAAGACCGTGGTGCTCTCGTACTCCTGGCCCGGCCTGAGCTCGGTGGAGGGGAACTGCGGCTGGTTGGGGCTGTCGGGGTAGCGCTGGGTCTCGAGCGTGAAGGCGGCGTAGTCGCGATACGGCCCACCGATGCCCTCGAGGCCGGGCGGGAAGCCGTTGGCGGTGTAGATCACGACGCCGGGCTCGGTCGTGAGCGCTTCGAGCGTGCGTCCGCTCGCGGGGTCGTAGGCGCGGGCAGCGACCTGGGGTCGGGTTCGGTCCCCCCGCTTGTCGAGGACCCAGAAGGCGTCGTAGCCCCGGGTCGCGGCGAGCCGCGGGTCGCGGATCCGGGGCCCGAGGCGCCCGGGACGCCGGAGGTCCAGCGCGGTGCCCGCGACCCGTTCGACGGTTCCGAGCGGGATCAGAGAGCGGCGCCCGGCGCCCGGTACCGCACGGGGGGCTACGGATCGTGGCACCAGCACACGGCGATTCTGCTCGAGCTCATCGACCGCGATCTCGACGCGGGCTGGTACGCGGACCTGCTCCTCGCCCCGCTCGGCCCCAGCCTCTACGCCCTGCATCGCCGCGAGCTCGGCGTCGCCGCCGACGTCCTCGCCGACCGCGTCGTCGAGGCCGCGCGCCGCATCGTCGACTGACGCCTGGGCCGCCGGTCAGTGCCCAGGCCGTCTCAGCCGGACCGCGTCGGCGCGGGCACGACGGCGATGGCCTCGATCTCGATCTGCCAATCCGGACGGGCAAGCGAGGCGACCTGGGCGATCGTGTCGGCCGGATACGGCTCCGTGAAGAACTCGCGGCGAAGCGCGACGACCTGGTCGATGACGGCCATGTCCGTCACGAGGATCGTGACCTTGACGACGTGCTCGAGACCGGAGCCCGCGTTGTCCAGGACGGTGGCGAGGTTCTTGAACACCTGCCTGGCCTGCGCGTCGAAGTCGTTCCCGCCGACGGTGGCGCCGCGTTCGTCGACGGCGGCCTGACCGGAGACGAAGACGAGATCCCCGACCCGGATGCCGAGCGAGATCGCGTAGGGCTCGTACCAGTCGGGGTCGGCCTCGACGCGGTGACGGGTGGTGGAGTGAGGCGGATGACTCATACCGGCATCCTGCCCGACTCAGCCCGTCAGCTGCTCCTCGGCAGTCGGGCCGACCGCGTCTCGTTCGCGGTTCGCCGCACGGACGGACGCGAGGATCGAGACGGCGAGGACGCCCACGATGATCGCGAGGGTGATCGAGGTGGGGATCTTGTCGCCGGTGACCTCGCCGTAGACGAGCTTGGCGGCGATGGCGATCAGCAGGACGCCGAGCCCGAGCTTGAGGTAGCGGAACTTCTCGACGAGGCCGCTGACGAGGAAGAAGAGCGCCCGCAGCCCGAGCAACGCGAAGGCGTTGGCGGCGAAGACCACGAAGGTGTCGGTGGTGATGGCGAGGATCGCCGGGACGGAGTCGACCGCGAAGATGACGTCGGCGAGCGCGATGGCGGCGAGGGCGGCGAGGGCCGGGGTGGCGAGCCGCCGGCCGTCTTCGCGGACGAAGAAGCCGGGCGCGTCGGTGCGGTCGGTCATCGGCACTCGGCGGCGGATGCGGTTGACGATGGCGGCGCCTTCGTCGTGGCCTTCCTTCGTGCGCAGGATCCGGTAGCCCGTCCAGGCGAGCAGGGCGGCGAAGGGGTACGCGACCCAGGAGTAGGTCTCTAGCGCCTCCGCGCCGGCGAAGATGAACACGGCGCGCAGGACGAGGGCGATGAGGATCCCGTAGAGCAGCAGCCGGGCCTGCTCGTCGCGCGGGACGGCGAGCGCCGCGAAGATCAGCGTGAAGACGAAGACGTTGTCGAGCGACAGCGCCTTCTCCATGACGTAGCCGGCGAAGTAGCCCTCGCCGGCCTGCGCGCCGGCCGAGGCCCACAGGACGATGCCGAAGGCGATCGACAACGCGACCCAGATCGCGCTCCAGATCGCGGCGGTCCGGACGGTCAGGCCGGCGCGGGCGGAGCCGACCTTGAGGTCGATGACGACCATGACGGCGAGGACGGCGAGCAGTCCGCCCCAGACGGCGGCGCCGGCGTCGACGGTGGTGGTGAGGGCGGCGAGCAAGGTGAGACCTCCGGCTGGGGTGGTTCAGTCGAAGGTCTCTCCGGCGTCCGCGGTCGCGTGCGCCGCCGGTCCCGGGCGCCAGGTGGCGCCGTCTTGACGGGATCCGGCCTGCGGGATACTTCCCCTCTCGGTCCTGCCCATCCTGTCCTCAGCCGCCCGGTCCCGCAAGCGGCTGGGCGACGGAAGCGGAGGCGGAGCCGGCGTCATCCGATCGGTTGACCGCCGGTCGGACGCCCGGGGCGGGAGCGGGCAGCCGGGCGACCACGCGGGTGCCGTGGCCGGCGGCGCCCGACCCGATCGTGATCCCGCCGCCGATGGCCTCCACTCGCTCGGTGCTCGAGGCCAGCCCGATGTGCCCGCGCAGCGGCGCCGACCGGGCGGCGACGGGGTCGATCCCCACCCCGTCGTCGGCGACGTCGAGGACCACCGCCTCGGGTTCGCGGATCACCCGCACGGTGAGCGTCCGGGCGCGGGCGTGCTTGGCCGCGTTGGCGATGAGCTCGCGGGCGAGGGCGAAGAGGAGCTGGTCGTGCAGGCCGGCCGCCGCCTCGTCGACCGCGACCGTCGCCGCGAAGCCCGCACGCCGGCCGGCCTCCTCGGCGACCGCTCGCAGCGCCGCCTCGAGCCCGGCCTGCTCGAGCAGGTAGGGGTGCAGGTCGAACACCGCCTCCCGGATCTGCTCGACGCTGCGGTCGAGGCCCTCGACGAGCAGGTCTCGGTCCTCGGGCCGAGCCGACGGGAGCAACTGCCGGACGGCGAGGACGTTCTGGAGCGCCTCGTCGTGCAACGCCTCCGCGAGCCGCCGGCGCGCGCGATCCTCGGCGTCGAGCGCCTGACCGACGAGCCGCCCCCGGCTCGACGACAGCCGCTCGACCTCGCGGGCGCGTCGGGCCAGCACACCGGCGAGCAGCGTGGCCGCGACGCCCATCCAGGCGAGGAACAGCGCCTGGGTGACCTCGAACCCGGCCCAGTCATCACGCGCGAGCTCCGCATCCGGATAGGTCACGGCGATGATCGCGTACAGCCCGACCGACACCGCGGACACGACCGCCGTCGCCCCCGGGCCGAGCAGCAGCGCCGCCCCGATCGGAAGCAGGAAGAACGCGTAGCGCAGCTGCGAGAACGGACCGCCCGACGTCTCGACCAGCACCGCGATGCCCAGCAGGTCGATCGCCGCCAGGCCCCGAGGCCGCGCGAGCGGCCGGCCGGAGAGCTCGGCGGCCAGCGCCGCGGCGGCGTACAGGGCGGCCAGGACGATGAGGACGTCGAACGGCGCGGAGTTCTGGTTGGGGTGCTCGACGATCCGCTCCGCGGTGAAGAACACCGGGATGGCGAGCGCTCGGATGACGGCCAGCACGCCGCCCGCCGTCCGCGCCCGCTCGGCGAGCCGGGTCACTCGAGCAGGCCGCGGCGCATTGCCTCGGCGACCGCGGCGGCCCGGTCGGACACCCCGAGCTTCTCGTAGAGGCTCTGGAGGTGGCTCTTGACCGTCGCGGTGGAGAGGAACAGCTCGCGGCCGATCTCCGGCGCGCTGCGCCCTTCGGCGATCGCGGACAGCACCTCCCGCTCCCGCGGGGAGAGGACGGGACGGTCGGTGACGCCGCGAGCGCGGATCTCGGCCGCGAGGCCGGCCTGGATCTCGGGGTCGAACACCGTCTCGCCCCGGTGCACGGCGGCGACGGCGTCGGTGATCCGCCGGCGGTCGGCCTCCTTGGAGAGGTAGGCCGCCGCGCCGGCGGCGACGCCCTCGAACGCCATCGCGCCGTCCAGGAACGCCGACAGCAGGATCACCCGGGTCGCGTGCCCGTCGCGGCGCACGGCGTTGAGGACCTGCAACCCGCTGAGGCCGGGCATCTTGACGTCGAGCACCGCGACGTCGGGAGCCAGCTCGGCGATCGCCGCCAGCGCGGCCTGCCCGTCGCCCACCTCCGCCACGAGCTCGAACTCCGGCCGCTCGCGGACCGCGCGGACGACCGCCTCCCGGAACAGCGGGTGATCGTCGGCCACGAGGACGCGCACGCGAGCAGGAGCCATCCCGTCCGACGCTACCGGCAGGACCCGCGGTCAGGCGAAGGACGCGCAGGCGACGCTGCGGGCGGCGACCACCCGCGGCAGGCGATCGGCGCCCACCGGCAGCGTGATGCCGATGGAGACCCGCTCGCCCGGCAGCAGGTCCGCGGCGCTGACCTCCCCGTCGCGGTTGCGGTCGGGCGCCGACACCCGGGCGCCGGACAGGTCCACGGTGACGGTGGCGCCCACGAAGCGGCGGGCGCGCAGCGACGTCTTCTCCACGCGCAGGACGACGAGCGCCGCGTGCGGGTCGACCCAGGCGACCGGGCCCGTCAGAGTGTGCCGGTCCGTCGAGCGGGCCCGGCGACGCGAGCGGCTGGCACGGGGACCGGCGTTGGCGGTGCCACGGGAGGCGGGGGAGGCCTGAGAGGTCATGGCCGTCACTGTGCCCGCGCCCCGTCGCCGGGGCGACGTCCACGGGCAGGATCGTCCGGCGGAGCGGGCGCGCCGATCGGTGGACCGTCGATCGACGGGGCGTGACCCGATCGCGGATGGTCCAGCCGGGCGTGGCCGGCGAGCCGCCCCGGCGCCAGGCTGCGGTCCATGTCCACCACCGCCACGCTCCAGCCGCCGCTCCGCCCCGCGCCGTTCGTCGCGGGCCAGCTCGTCGCCCTGCGGGTCTTCGTCGCCGACGACCACGCCCTCTACCGCCGGGTGATCACCCGCGCCGTCGATCGACACCCGGGGCTCGCCCTGGCCGGCGAGGCCGCCGACGGCGAAGCGGCCGCCGCCCGCATCGCGGTCCTCGACCCCGACGTCGCCCTGCTCGACCTGCGGATGCCCGGCCTCGACGGCCTCGAGGTCTGCGAGCGCGTCCGGGCGAGCAACCCCGACGTGGCGGTGGTCGTCCTGACCGCGTTCGACGACGAGGACACCCCGTTCCGGGCGCTCGCCGCCGGCGCGAGCGCCTGCCTCGGCAAGGACGCGACCGAGGAGGAGATCTGCAGCGCGCTCCTCGCCGCCGGCGATGCCGTCCGCCCGCCGGCCCCTCCAACCGGCTGAGGTCCGCGGATCCTGCGCGAGGCAGGACACCCGACCCGGCGGCGGGCGGCGCGCCGTCCCGCCGCCCCGGGGTCATCCGTGGACTTCGGCGAGCGTCCGCTCGAAGCGAGCGCGATAGGCGGCGGCACCGGGGAGCGACTCGAAAGCGAACGCGACGGCGGCGACCGGTACGCGGCCGCCGAGC
>CALMNS010000749.1 GCA_937871635.1 uncultured Solirubrobacter sp. | reverse complement strand
GGCGTGGGCGACGGGGACCATGCCAGCCGCGACCGCCGCCGCGCTGCCGCCGCTCGACCCGCCCGGGGTCCGTCCGCGGTCGTACGGGTTGCGGGTCGGCCCCGAGTGGCGCGGCTCGGTGGTCGGCAGGATCCCGAACTCCGGCAGGTTCGTCATCCCCACGATGACGAACCCCGCCGCCCGCAGCCGCTCGACCAGGTAGGCGTCGTGGTCGGCCCGGTGGCCGGCCAGGAGCCTCGAGCCCAGCGACTGCGAGAGCCCGCGAACCGGCGTGTTGGCCTTCACGGCGACGGGCACGCCGGCGAAGGCGCGGGCATCGCCCGGGCCGATCGCGTCGGCGGCGGCCAGCGCGCCGTCCGCGGCGACGTCGACGAAGGCGTTGATGGCGGGGTCGAGCGCCTCGATCCGGGCCAGGGAGGCCTCGACGAGCTCGCGCGCGCGCACCTCGCCCCCGCGGACCCGCTCGGCGAGGACGTCGAGCGGCTCGAACAGGAGGTCGCCCACGGGTCTCACGTCGGCCGGAGGCTACCGGCGGTCGCTCAGGCGGCGCGCAGCGCCGCCAGGGTCATCCCGACGAGTCGCTCGAGGTCCTTCTCCGTGAAGGGCTCGCGCGTGACCGCCAGCCGCCAGTACAGCGGCGCGGCGATGACGTCGGCCGCGAGGGCCAGGTCGAGGTCCGCCGGCAGCTCACCGCGGTCGATCGCCCGCCGCACCATGGCGACGCCGCGCTCGCGTCGCACGACGCCGATCTGCTCGTGCAGCGCGGCCCCGAAGGCCGAGTCGCGTGCCGCCTCGGCGAGCAGGTCGGGCACGACCCGCGCGACGAGCGGATGACGCAACTGCTCCGAGGCGATCCGCAAGGACGCCCGTAGGTCGTCCTCCAGACTGCCGGCCTCGGGGAAGAACCGGGCGCTCGTCCCGAGCTCGCCGAGGATGGAGAGGACCATCTCCTCCTTGGAGCGCCAGCGCCGGTAGATGGCGGCCTTGCCGACCGAGGCGCGTCGCGCCACGGCGTCGATGGTGAGTCGGCCGTAGCCGCCGGCCGCGAGCTCGTCGAAGACCGCCGCGGTGATCGCCCGCGTGGTCTCGTCGCTGAGGACCGGTCCGGCGTGTCGAGTGACGGCGGTCCTGGACATTCCTCCAGGATAGACGAGACGAGAGCGTTCCGTCTTGCGCTAGGCTGGTGCCATGAGCGTTCACGCCGCGGACGACCGACCGAGGGTCCTGATCACCGGCGCCACCGGTACCACCGGCAGCCGGCTGCACCGCGCGCTCGCCGACGCGGGGCGCCCCTCCCTCGCCGTCGGGCGCTCGACCCCCGTCCCGTTCGACTGGACCGACCCGTCCACCCACGACCGTGTGCTCGAGGGGGTCGGGGCGGCCTACCTCCTGCCGCCGATCGGGGTGCCCGACGCGTGACCGGGCGGCCCCCCCCGCAGCTTCGACACGTGGGTGCGCGAGCGCGCCGGCGTGTGGCGCTGAACGCCCGCTTCTTCCACCCACCCGAGAAGGGCAACACCATGAGCGCCATCCCGCAGATCTACCTCGACCACCTCGACGCCGTGACCGGCTCGGACCCGGCCGCGATCCGCCAAGCCTGGGAGCCCGACGGCTTCCTCGAGTTCCCCTACGGCGCCAGCATCGGCGGACCGGAACGCCTCCAGGGGGTGGAGGCCATCGTCGACCTGTTCGGCGGTCCGCCGCGCTTCACCGACCTGACCTTCAGCGACATGCAGGCCTGGGCGATCGCCGGCGGCCCGGACTACGTGCTCGAGATGCACGGCTCCGGGACGATCACCGCCACCGGAGCCTCCTACGAGCAGGACTACATCATCCGCTTCGGGATCGCCGACAGCGGCAAGCTCGCCTGGATGCGCGAGTTCTGGGATCCGACGCGCGTCTGAGCGATCGACGTCACCGAGCTCCCGGCCCGCCGGCCGCCTGGCGGGTAACCGGAAAGGGGGCTACCATGGGGTTACGTGATCCTCGGTCCGCCCACCCCCGACGTCCCCGACGCGCCCTCCGGCACCGGTGCGCCGTACTGGTACTGGCTCGGCGGGCGGCCCGCGGTCGACCTGGTCAACACGCGGCGGGAGCGCTGGCGACGCGACGTGGACTGCCTGCTGAGCGCGGAGGACGTCGTCGAGTGGCTCGTGCGCGCCGAGCAGCTCCCCGCCCGCTGCCCGGCACCGGACGCGCTGCTCGAGGAGGCCCGCGCGCTCGGGGCCATGGCCCTGTTCGGCGAGAAG
>CALMNS010000748.1 GCA_937871635.1 uncultured Solirubrobacter sp. | reverse complement strand
AGGTGGTGCTCGCCGCCTGGATCATGCGCCGCCTCGCGCGCCAGACCGCCCGTCCCCTGGCCCGCCTCGGCGCGGCGGCCGACCGGCTGCGCGGCGGGCACCACGGCGAGCGGGTGGCGATCGAGGGGGCGGTCGAGCTCGAGCGGATGGGGGCGACCTTCAACGAGATGGCCGACACGCTGCAGGGCCAGCAGGCCGACCTCAGACGCCTGGCCTACGCGGACGCCCTCACGGGCCTGCCGAACCGCACGGCCTTCCTCGAGCGAGTCGAGGCCGCCGCCGCGGCCGGCGGGGAGGTCGCGGTGCTCTTCCTCGACCTCGACGACTTCAAGTCGGTCAACGACGCCCTCGGGCACACCGCCGGGGACCTCCTGCTCGTCGAGGTGGCTCGCCGGCTGTCGGCGACGGTCGGGGCGGCGGGCGCGGTGGCCCGGCTGGGCGGTGACGAGTTCGCGATCCTCCTGTCCGACGCGGGAACGGGAGACGGCGCCGCAGTGGCCGTCGCCGACCGGATCCTCGCGGCGCTCGCCGCGCCCATGACGATCGCCGGCGTGGAAGTCGTGCCCGCCGGCAGCCTGGGCATCGCCACGGGCGCGGCACGCACCGCGGCCCTCCTGCGCGACGCCGACGCGGCGATGTACGACGCCAAGCGTGCCGGTCGCCACGGGCACGCCACCTTCGAGCCGGCCATGCAGGCGGCCGCCGCCGACCGGCTCGCGGGGATCGCCGACCTGCGCCAGGCGCTCGACCTGGGGCAGCTGCGGGTCGTCTACCAGCCCATCGTCGACCTGCGCACCCGCACCCTGCGGGGGACCGAGGTCCTGGTGCGCTGGCAGCATCCCCGGCGCGGGTTGGTCCCTCCCGAGGAGTTCATCCCGCTGGCCGAGCAGACGGGCCTCATCGTCGACATCGGCGAGTGGGTCCTCGGCGAGGCGTGCCGCCAGGCCGCCGCGTGGCAGGCCGAGCACCCCGCGCCCGGGCGGCTCATGAGCGTCAACCTCTCGACCCGCCAGCTCCTCGAGCCCGAGCTCGTCGACCAGGTGCGCGCGGCGCTCGAGGCGAGCGGCCTCCCGGCCACGGCGCTGATGCTCGAGATCACCGAGAGCGCGGTGATGGCCGACCCGGTCGCCGCCGTCGCCCGCCTCGGGGAGCTGCGCGAGCTCGGCGTCCGCCTCGCCGTCGACGACTTCGGCACGGGGCACTCCTCCCTCGCCTACCTCCGGGAGCTGCCGGTCGACGAGCTCAAGATCGCGCGCCCGTTCGTGGCCGGGATGGACGAGAGCCCGCGCGACCTCGCCCTCGCGCGCGGGATCCTCTCCCTCGGCCACGGGCTCGACCTCCGGGTCATCGCCGAGGGGATCGAGACCGAGGCCCAGCACGCGCAGCTGCTGGGGATGGGCTGCGACCTCGGGCAGGGCTACCTCTACTCCCCTCCGGTGGACGCGGCCGCCATCGCCCCGCACCTCGCGCCGGTCCACCGCCCCGGCCCCGCCTTCGTGGCCACCACCGTGCCCGACCGGGTGTTCCGCGAGGCGTGGAGCCGGCTTCCCGGCGTCATCGTCATGACCTTCGACGCCGAGCGCTGCGTGACCTCGGCCGACGGGCTCGGCCTCGAGCGGCTCGGATGGCGGGCGAGCGAGTTCCTGGGCCGCCAGCTGGCCGAGGTCCTCCCCCCGGACCGGGCCGAGGCGCTCGACCGGGTCTGGGCCGGGGCGCTGCGCGGCGAGCGCCACCGCCTGGAGTGGCTCACCGTGCGCGCCAACCGGCGCCTCGTCCTCGACGTCGGCCCCCTGCAGGAGGGCGACGGGACGCCGGGCGGCGGGATCATGGTCGCCCGCGACGTCACCGACGCCGCGGACGAGGGGGTCGCGGAGCCGCGCCGGGCGGTCCCCGCCTAGCCGACACCAGGGCGCGGACGCGCCCGGTACCCCGGCGTTTTCCGGCCGGATCCGGGCGCGCCCCGTATCCGTCAGGTAACCGACCGGGAGATAGACTCGCGCCCATGCCTGCTCATGACGTGCTCATCATCGGCGCCGGCCTGGCCGGCCAGCGCGCCGCCCTGGCTGCGGCGGGCGCCGGCGCGTCCGTGGCGATCATGTCGAAGGTCCATCCCGTCCGCTCGCACTCCAACGCGGCGGCCGGCGGGATCAACGCAGCGCTCAACGTCGACGACTCGTGGGAGTCGCACGCGTTCGACACCGTGAAGGGCTCGGACTACCTGGGCGACCAGGATGCCATCGAGATCATGTGCCGCGAGGCCCCCGGCGAGGTCCTCTGGCTCGAGCACCAGGGCGTCACCTTCCACCGCAACGACGAGGGCAAGCTCGGCACCCGGGCGTTCGGCGGCGCCTCGGCGGCGCGCACCTACTACGTCGCTGACATCACCGGCCAGGCGCTGCTGCACGTCCTCTACGAGCAGCTGATGAAGAACTACCTGACGGTGGACCGCTACGAGGAGTGGTTCGTGACCTCCGTGGTCCAGGACGACGCCGGCGAGGCGTGCGGCGTGATCGCCCGCAACATCCGCGACGGCTCGATGGAGCTCTTCGCGGCGAAGTCCGTGATCCTGGCCAGCGGCGGCGCGGGCCAGGCGTTCAAACCCACCACGAACGCCATGATCTGCACAGGCGACGGCATCGCCCAGGCCTACCGGATCGGCGCCCCGCTGATGGACATGGAGATGATCCAGTACCACCCGACCACGCTGGCGGGCAACGGGATCCTCATCACGGAAGGTGCCCGCGGCGAGGGCGCGCACCTCTACAACGCGCAGGGCGAGCGCTTCATGGAGAAGTACGCGCCCAACAAGCTCGAGCTGGCCTCCCGCGACGTGGTGTCGCGCTCAGAGCAGACCGAGATCAACGAGGGCCGCGGCTTCCCGGACGGGACCGTCGCGCTCGACATCACCAAGGTGCCGCGCAAGCGTACGCTCGAGGCGCTGCGCGAGATCGTCAACATCGGCCGCGACTTCGCGGGCGTCGACATCACCCGCGAGCCGATCCACATCAAGCCGGGCTGCCACTACATCATGGGCGGCGTCAAGACCGACGTGTGGGGCGAGACGTCGATCCCGGGGCTCTACGCGGCCGGCGAGGTCGCCTGCGTCTCGGTCCACGGCGGCAACCGCCTGGGGGCGAACTCGCTGCTCGACACGCTGATCTTCGGCCGCCGGGCGGGCGAGCACGCCGCCGACCGGGCCAAGGGCATGTCCATGCCGGTCCCGAGCGAGAAGTCGCTCGCCGACGAGCAGGCGATGATCGACGCCATCGTCCGGCGCGAGCGCGGGGTCGGGCGCCGCGTCTCGGAGATCAAGGACGAGCTCGGGACGATGATGAACGAGAAGGTCGCCGTCTTCCGCGACCAGGACGGGCTGACCGAGGCCCACGCGATCGTCCACCGCCTCAAGGACGAGGCGAAGTCCGCCTACATCGACGACCAGGGCACCGTCTTCAACCAGGACGTCCTGGGCGTGATCGAGCTCGGCTATATGCTCGACTGCGCCGAGGCGATCGTCATGGGCGCGCTCGAGCGCAAGGAGTCGCGCGGAGCCCAGTTCCGCCTGGACTTCCCGAAGCGCAACGACGCCGAGTGGCTCAAGCACATCAACGTCTCCGCCAACGGCGGGGACGAGCCCAAGATCTCCTACTCCGAGGTCACGATGACCCAGTGGGAGCCGCAGGAGAGGACATACTGAGTGCCCGAATACACGCTCAAGCTCCGCCGCTACTCCCCCGAGTCGGGTGAGCCGGCGTACTGGGAGGAGTTCACCGCCGATCTCGACGGCCACCGCTCGGTGCTCGACGGGATCCTGCAGATCCGCGACCGCGAGGACGGCTCGATCGGCATCCGCCACTCCTGCCGGGCGGCGATCTGCGGCTCCTGCGGCGTATCGATCAACGGGCGCCCCGGCCTGGCTTGCCACATGCACCTCGAGGAGGCGCAGAAGCGGGCCGAGCGCGACGGCGGCGTAATCACCGTCGAGCCGATGGGCAACATGCCGGTCCTCAAGGACCTCATCGTCGACATGGACGCCGTGCACTGGAAGAAGATGCAGCGGGTTACGCCGTGGCTGATCCCCGAGGGCGAGCACCCCGAGCGCGAGTACATCGTCCCCAAGGAGGCGATGGTCGACGTCACCCAGACGATGGCCTGCATCCAGTGCGGCGCCTGCGTCTCGCACTGCCTCTCCATGGAGGTCGACCCGCTGTTCATCGGCCCGGCCGCCCTGGCGAAGGCCTACCGTTTCGTCGGCGACCCGCGCGACGGCCAGCAGTTCGAGCGACTGCGCGACCTCTCCGAGGACCCGCACGGGATCTACGACTGCACCCACTGCTTCAACTGCATCGAGGCGTGCCCGAAGGGCGTCGCCCCCATGTCGCAGATCATGCGGCTGCGGCGGATCGCCGGCTCGGACCACGGGATCGAGGACCGCAACAACGGCCACCGGCACGAGAACGCGTTCGTCAAGAACATCGAGCGCAACGGGCTCCTGCACGAGGCCGACCTGCTGCCCGACTCCTACGGCGGCAAGTTCCACCCGCGCGCGGTCCCCGAGCTGCTGTCGTCGCTGCCCATCGCGCTCAGGGGCCTCCAGCGGGGCAAGATCACCCCCAAGAAGGCGCTCCTGCACGAGCACAAGGCGCCCCAGGAGGTAAAGGACATCTTCCAGCGCGTCCACGGCCACGACACCCGCTTCGAGCTCAACCTCTACGTCAGCGGCAAGGACGAGGAGCAGTCGGGCGAGCAGGACAACCACGACATCGTCGAGGGGGCGCAGGCCCACGGGACGCCGTCCTCGTCCTCGGCCGAGAGGAGCCCGAACTCCGTATGAAGGTCGCCTACTGGCCCGGCTGCGTCAGCCGGGGGTTCACCCCTGAGCTGCACGGCTCGATGGCGAAGGTCGCGCCGCTGCTCGACATCGAGCTCGTCGAGCTCGACCGCGCGGCCTGCTGCGGTGCGGGCGTGATCGCCGAGCACAACCAGGAGCTGGCCGACACGCTCAACGCGCGGACCTTCGCGCTCGCCCAGCAGGAGATGGCCCGCGGGGCCGATCTCATGATGAACATCTGCTCGACCTGCCAGGGCGCGCAGTCCGAGTGCCAGGAGCGGCTGGACGCCTCGAGCGAGTACCGCGTCCGGGTCAACGAGTCGCTGGCGCCCGAGGGGCTCAGCTACGAGCGCGGCATCGCCAACAAGAACTTCCTGTGGCTCCTGGTCGAGGAGATCGGCCTCGATCACCTGCGCTCGCTGGTCACCCGCCCGCTCACCGACCTGCGGGTCGGCCCGTTCTACGGCTGCTACATCCTGCGGCCCACCGACCGGGTCGGGATCGACGACGAGCACCCGCGCGACATCTACCTGCAGCAGGTGATCGAGGCGCTGGGCGGCACGGTGGTCGACTACGCCGGCATGAACAAGTGCTGCGGCTTCCCGATCATCACGATGAACAAGGACGCGTCGCTCAAGCAGGCGGGCCGCCATCTCGGCGACGCCAAGGACGCCGACGCCGACTGCCTGGTCACCCCGTGCCCGCTGTGCCACCTCAACCTCGACCTCCAGCAGCCCGCGGCCGAGAAGGCCGTCGGCCGGGAGCTCGACCTCCCCGTCCTGCACCTCCCGCAGCTCGTCGGGTTGGCCCTCGGGCTCGATCCCAAGGAGCTCGGGATGGGCAAGCACGTCGTCAAGCCGACGACCGTCATCGACTGGTCGACCTCGGTGGTGGCCGGCGTCGGCGGCGGGATCGGCTCGCGGGCGGCGAGCGGTGAGGTCGGGCAGTGAGCCGGGCGTAACCATCCGGGCCGGGGGCCCGTCCTAGTCCGGATGCCCGTAGGATCCGCTCCCTTGATGGACGCCGATCGCCTGCTCGTGGAGCGCACCCGCCAGGGTGATCTGCGGGCCTTCGAGGAGCTCGTGGACCGCCACCGGGCCGTCGTCTACCGGGTGGCCGCCCGGGTCGTGGGCCGCGAGGAGGCCGAGGACGTCGCCCAGGACGCGTTCCTGCGGGCCTTCCACCGGCTCGGCGGCTTCCGCGGGGATGCGGCGTTCCGCGCCTGGCTCCTGCAGATCACCCACAACGCCGCGGTCGACCACGCCGTCCGCCGCCGCGACGTGCCGGACTCCGAGCGCATGGACGAGCTCGCCGAGGCGTCGCCCGAGCGCGACGCCGTCCGCCTCCCCGCCGAGCGCCTGGAGGCGGGCGAGCGGAGGGCCCGCCTCGAGCTCAAGCTGACCGGTCTGCGCCACGAGCACCGGGTCGTCCTCGTCCTGCGCGACCTCGAGGGCCTGCCCTACGAGGAGATCGCCGAGATCACCGAGACGCCGCTGGGCACGGTCAAGGGCCGCCTGCACCGTGCGCGCACGGAGCTCATCGAGCTCCTGCGGCGCAACACCTACGACTGGGAGCTGCCGGCATGAGCGGCACCGAGCCCCTCGATCCCCCGCCGCCGCCGGCCGAGGCCCGCCTCGACGACCTGCTCGACACGCTGCGCGTCAGCTCGCCCGAGCCCTCCCACGCCCTGGTCGTCCGGGTCGTCAAGACGGCGCGCTGGCAGGGCGCCGTGCGCAGCGCGCTGCGGGTCGTCTCCCACTTCGCCTCCGCCGCGGGCGGCGTCGCCCGGCTCTTGATGGGACGGCGGGCCTCGTGAGCCGGATCCTCGACCGCGCGCAGGAGGCGCTCGGGAGCGGGCTGCCGCGGGTCGCCGCCGCGCTCCTCGTCCTCTTCCTCGGGCTGCTGCTCTCCCGGCTGATCGGCCGCCTGCTCACCCGCGGCCTCGACGCGGCCGGCGTCGACGGCTTCGGCGACCGGCTCGGGATCCACGACACGCTCGAGCGCTTCGGGATGCGGCGCTCGCTCTCGAAGCTCCTCGGCCGCATCGTCCGCGTCGGCCTCGCGATCGTCTTCATCCTCGCGGCGGTCTCGCTCCTCGGCCTCGCGGTGCTCGACGACGCGATCAACGAGGCCGTCCTCTTCCTGCCGCGGATCCTGACCGCGCTGGTCCTGCTGCTGGCCGGCGTCGTCGTCGGGACCTTCGCCAAGGGGCGGATGGACCGCCTGGCCCGGCAGATGGACCTCCCCGCGATCTCCGGGCGCCTCGTCGAGCTGCTGGTCATCACCGTCTTCGCGGTCACCGCGCTCACCCAGCTCGGCGTCTCGACCGCCGTCCTGCTGCTGCTCGTCGGGCTCCTGCTCGGCGGGGTGGTCGCCGCCTTCGCGCTGGCCTTCGGGCTGGGCGGCCGGGAGGTCGGGCGGGCGCTCAGCGCGGGGCGCTTCGTGCGCGAGAGCTACGAGATCGGCGACACCATCGCCGTGGCCGGCCATCGTGGCGAGATCACCGCCGTGGAGTCGGCGGCGACGGTCCTGCGAACCTCGTCGGGGACCACCGTCCGGATCCCGAACCACCTGATGGTCGAGTCCGTCGTCGAGTCCTTCGACGAGCGGGCCTAGGCGCCCGGCTTCGGCTGCGTGCGGCGGGGCGACCGGGCGGGCGGCGCGCGAGCGCCCGGGTCAGGCGGCTTCGGGCTCGGCCAGCTGCGCGAGGGAGCGGCGCAGCAGCCGCGAGACGTGCATCTGGGAGATCCCCAGCCGCTCGCCGATCTCCGTCTGCGTCAGCTCCTCACCGAAGCGCAGCTCGAGGATCCGCCGCTCGCGCTCGGGCAGGCGGTTGAGCAGCGTGCGAGCAGCGAGCGCCTCGTCGGCGTGCTCAAAACCTGGATCCGCCGCTCCGAGGTGCTCGACGAGCGCCTCACCCTCGGCGCCCGGCTCGGGAGCGAGCGGGCGGTCGAGCGAGACGGGCCGCATCGCCGTCCCGAGCTCGCGCACCTCGAGCACCCGCTCGACCGTCGTCTCCAGCCGCTCGGCGAGCTCCGCGGTGGTGGGCGGCCGGCCGAGGCTCGAGGCCATCCCGTCCTGCACCTTGCCCAGCTTGAGCGAGAGCTCCTGCAGGTCCCGAGGGACGCGGACCGTCCACCCCTTGTCGCGGTAGTGGCGGCGCAGCTCCCCGACGATGGTCGGCACGGCGTAGGAGCCGAACGGGGTCTCGCGCTCGACGTCGAAGCCGTCGATCGCCTTCAGGAGCCCGATGCAGGCGACCTGCTCGAGGTCCTCGAGCGGCTCCTCACCCCGGTGGTAGCGGCGAGCGAGCGACTTCGCGAGCGGCAGCAGCCCCTCGACGGCGGTGCGGCGGGCGGCGACCGTGCCCTCGCGACGGGCGCGCAGGACGAGCATGCGGTCCTGAGCGTCGCGCGAGGCTCCGGGGCGGCGGGGGGTGGATGACTGAGGAATCAGCACTGCCCCCTATGACCGGCCCCGCGCGCACCGGGTTACGCTTTGTCAGACGACTGACGTGGCGCACACCAGCCCGCGCGCATGGAGCAGTTCGGCGAGCTGCACGGCGTTGGTCGCCGCCCCCTTGCGCAGGTTGTCGGAGACGACCCACAGGTTCAGCGCCCGGGGGTGCGACTCGTCGTCGCGGATGCGCCCGACGAAGACCTCGTCGCGACCGGCCGCGTCGCGCGCGGTCGGATGGAGGTGGGCGCTGGGGTCGTCGACCACCGCGAGCCCCGGCGCGGCCTCGAGCAGCGCCCGCGCCTGCGCCGCCGACAGCGGCTCGCGGGTCTGCAGGTTGACCGACTCGGAGTGGCTGTAGGGGACCGGGACCCGGGCGCAGGTGACGCTGATGCCGATCGACTCGTCGGCGAGGATCTTGCGCGTCTCGAACATCATCTTGCGCTCCTCGTCGGTGGCGTCGTCGCCCTCCGGGAAGTTGCCCGCCGCGCCGATGACGTTGTCGGCGATCACCGCGGGATAGACCTCGGGCTCCGGGACCGGCTCGCCGGCCAGGATGGCCCGCTGCTGGGCCCGCAGCTCGTCGACCGCCTTGACGCCGGTGCCCGACACGGACTGGTAGGTGGAGACCACGAGCCGCTCGATCCCCACGGCGGCGTGGATCGGCTTGAGCGCCACCATGAGCTGCATCGTGGAGCAGTTCGGGTTCGCGACGATCCCGCGGTGCCCGTCGAGCGCCTGCGGGTTGACCTCGGCGACGACGAGCGGGACCTCGGGGTCCATCCGCCAGCGCGAGGAGTTGTCGACCACCACGGCGCCCGCCGCGGCGAAGCGCGGCGCCCACTCGCCGCTCACCGCACCGCCGGCCGAGAAGATCGCGACGTCGAAGCCCTCGATGGTGTCGTCGGCGAGGCCGACGACGGTCATCCCGTTGTCGAGCGTCCGGCCCGCGGAGCGTTCGGAGGCGAAGGGGACGATGGTGTGGTCGGGCGCCCGCCAGCCGCGCGCGTCGAGGACCTCGAGCATGACCTGCCCGACCGCGCCCGTGGCGCCGACCACGGCGATCCGGGTCATACCCGCGCTCCGAACGGATCCTCGACGCGGACGTCGTCCATCCCGAGCTCGAACGCCGTGTGCAGCGCGCGGACCGCCTCGGTGACCCGGTCGCCGCGGATGACGCAGGAGATCTTGATCGGCGAGGTGGAGATCATCTCGATGTTGATCCCTTTCGTCCCCAGGGTCTCGAACACCTTCGCGGCGACCCCCGGATGCGACTTCATCCCGGCGCCGACGATCGAGACCTTGCCCATCTCCGGATCGTCGACCGCCCCGCTGAGCACCGGGCCGACGTAGGGGGCGAGCGTCGCGTGCGCGATGCGCAGGTCGCCGCGCGGGAGGGTGAAGGAGATCTCGGCCTTGGCGCCGTCGGAGACCGGCTCGTTCTGGACGATCATGTCGACGTTGACGTTCGCCTCGGCCAGCGAGGTGAAGATCCGCCCGGCCACGCCCGGCTCGTCGGGGACCCCGAGCAGCGTGACGCGGGCCTCCTCGGTGGAGTGCGTGACGGCGGTGATCAGCGGGCGTTCCATGGTCTCCTGCTCCCCGAGCACGAAGGTGCCCGGATCGTCGGTGAAGCTCGAGCGGCAGTGGATGCGGACGCCGTGCGACCGCGCGTACTCGACGGAGCGCATCTGCAGGACCTTGGCCCCCGAGGAGGCCATCTCGAGCATCTCCTCGAAGGCCACCATGGGCAGCTTGCGGGCCTCGGGCACGATGCGCGGGTCGGCGGAGAAGACGCCGGGGACGTCGGTGTAGATCTCGCAGACGTCGGCGTCCAGGGCGGCGGCGAGGGCGACGGCGGTGGTGTCCGAGCCCCCCCGCCCGAGGGTGGTGACGTCGTAGGAGGTCGAGACCCCCTGGAAGCCGGCGACGAGGACGATGGCGCCCTCGGCCAGCGCGCCGCGGATGCGGTCGGCGCGAACGTCGAGGATCCGGGCCTTCGTGTGCGACGTGTCGGTGACGATCCCCGCCTGCGAGCCGGTCAGGGAGATGGCCCGGTAGCCGAGGTCGTTGATCGCCATGGCGCACAGCGCGCAGGAGATCCGCTCCCCCGTCGAGAGCAGCATGTCCATCTCGCGGGGATCGGGCGTGCTCGAGACCTCCTCGGCCATCGCCACGAGCTCGTCGGTCGTCGCCCCACGGGCGGACAGCACCGCGACGACGTCGTGGCCGGCCTCCTTGGCGCGCACGATGCGCCCGGCCGCCCGCCGGAGGCGGTCAGCGTCGGCCACGGACGTGCCGCCGAACTTCATCACCACGGTCCCGGCCATCGTCGCCGCAGTCTAGTCGGGACGCTATGAGGCCAACCGCCGTCCCCTACCGTACTCCCGGCATGCGCCGTGGCCCGCTCCCCGTGCTCCTCTGCGCCCTGGCCCTGGCCGCCTGCGGCGACACGGACGAAGGGAGCCAGCGGGGCACCGACTCGCCGCCGCCCGAGGCCTCGCCGACGGGCGTCAACGCCGGCGGCGCGCGGGTCTCCACCGTGGCCACCGGCCTCGAGGCGCCGTGGGAGATCGCCTTCCTGCCCGACGGTCGCGCCCTGGTCACCGAGCGCCCGGGACGCGTCCGGCTCCTGTCGGCCGAGGGGCGGTTGCGGGCCGAGCCGCTCGCCGAGGTCGCCGTGAGCGCGGTGGGCGAGGGCGGGCTGCTGGGGATCGCGGTCGACCCGGAGTTCGCCCGCGGCCAGCGCTTCGTCTACCTCTACCGCACCGTCGAGTCCGGCAACGAGGTGGCCCGCTACTCGCTCGAGGGCGACACGCTGCGCGAGCGGGCGGTGGTCGTGCGCGGGATCGCCGCCGCCGGCATCCACAACGGCGGGCGGCTGCGCTTCGGCCCGGACGACCGGCTCTACTTCTCCACCGGCGACGCGGCCGAGGAGGCCAGCGCCCAGGACCTCGACGGGCTGAACGGCAAGATCCTCCGGCTCACGCCCGAGCAGTACCGCGAGGGCGCCGACGAGCGGCCCGACGTCTTCTCCACCGGGCACCGCAACCCGCAGGGCTTCGCCTGGCAGCCGGGGACGGACCGGTTCGTCTCCAACGAGCACGGTCCCGACGGCGACGACGAGGTCAACGTCCTCGAGCGCGGCGGGAACTACGGCTGGCCGGACATCCGCGGCAAGCAGGAGCGGGAGGGCATGATCACCCCGGTGGCGATCTACGCCGACTCGATCGCCCCGTCGGGCTCGACCTTCGTCCGCCGGGGCGGGTCGAGCTGGACGGGCGACTACCTGATGGCCGGCCTGGTCGGCCGGCGGCTGCAACGGGTGACGATCTCCGACGACGGCCGCGTCGTGCGCAACGAGCCGCTCTTCGAGGACCAGTACGGGCGCCTGCGCACCGTGGTCGAGGGGCCCGACGGCGCGCTCTACGCGCTCACGAGCAACACGGACGGCCGCGGCTCGCCGCAGGAGGGCGACGACCGGATCCTGCGCATCGTCCCGCCCGCGCTCGAGCCCGCCGCGCCCTGAGCGCGACGGGCTGGACGGGCGCGTCAGCCCTTCGCGTCGTCCCGGGGCACCTCGGTGCAGAGGGCGCGGTCGATCGCGGTGGAGACCCGCTTGACCGCCGGCTCGGTCGTGGCCAGCCGGGTGACCGCGATCATCGCGCCCCGGCCGTCGTCGGTGGCGCCGTTCGCCGTGGAGTAGCCGGTGATGTCGCCGCCGTGGCCCCAGGCGAGGCCGCCACAGCTGAGCGGGGTGCTGATCAGGCTGAGGCCGTACCTGACGCCCGTCCCCATCGCCGGCGCGGGGACCGTGGTGCGCATCTGCTCGAGCTGCTTCGGCTTGAGCAGCTTGCCGTCGAGGAGGGCGGCGAAGAAGCGGTTGGTGTCGCTCGGGGTGGAGATGAGCTGTCCGGCGGCCCATCCGAAGGACGGATCCAGCCGGGTCACGTCGGTCAGCGGCTTGGCCGGGTCGTCCCGGTGGTAGCCGCGCGGGTGCGGTCCGCGGATCGTCTCGTCACCCACGTTCGGGAAGGAGGTCTCGCGCAGGTCGATCCGGTCGATCGTCCGCCGGGTGACCTCCTCGATGAACGGGCGGCCGGTGACCTTCTCCACGAGGAGCCCGGCGACGAGGAAGTTCGTGTTGCTGTACTCCCAGCTCCCGCCCGGCGCGAAGCTCGCCCTCTGCGCCAGGCCCAGGTCGAGCAGCTGGCGCGGCGAGAAGTAGGTGTGCTGGAAGGGCAGGAGGCCGTCGCGCAGGAAGCTCGTGTAGCTGGGCAGGCCGCTCGTGTGCTGCAGCAGCTGGCGGACGCTGATGCGGCGGCCGTCGATGCCCTCCCCCCGGATGAGGCCCGGAAGGTACGTCTCGATCGGCGCGTCCAGGTCGACCTTGCCTTCGCCGACCAGCTGCAGCACCACCACCGCGGTGAAGGTCTTGGTGTTGCTCCCGACGCGCACCCGCCCGTCGACGGGCACCTTCGCCCGGGTCTTGAGGTTGCCCACGCCGGCGGTGTAGTTGCGGATCCGACCGTCGCGGCCGCGGACGGCGGCCAGCGCGCCGGGGAACTCGCCGCCGCGCACCAGGCCATTGAGTGACCGCTGGACGATGTCGCCCCGGGCGGTGGCGTGACCCGGCGGCGTTGCCTCGCCGGCGCTCGCTCGCGCGGCGGCGGTGAGGGAGAGCCCCACGGCCAGCCAGGCGAGGAGGAGGGCCCACGGGCGTCGTCGGGCCAGGGCGGTGATGCGGGTGCGGATCATGCGGTGCATCGTGTCCCGCCCGGTGCTCCCCGTCATCGACGGACCGGAGGAACGGAGCTCCTCCCTTCGGAGGAGACGCCGGTCACGGACCCGGCCTAGGCTGGTTCCCATGCCGACCCGAGGGGACCTCGCGCTCGCGTTCGGCCTCGCCGTGCTCGGCGTCGTCGGCCTAGTGTCCGAGCCGGTGGTCGCGGGCACCCCGATCACGCGCGAGTGGGACGCGCTCGGCGTCGCGCTGGCCCTGGCGATGACGCTGCCCCTCGCCCTGCGGCGGCGGTGGCCGCTCCCCGTCGCGGCGGTGAGCCTGGCGGCGACGCTCGCCGCGACGAGCCTCAGCTACGGCACCGGGCTCGCTCAGATCGGGCTCCTCGTGGCGATCGCCTCCGCCGCCTACTCCACCAACCGGACCGTGACCGTCCGGCTCGGCCAGGTGATCTGCGGTCTCTTCGTGGTCACCCTGGTGTTCGCGCTCCCCGGAGACGCGGGCGTCTCGCTCGGCAGCGTCGCGGGCGCGGTGGCGAGCGTCGTCCTCGCGCTGCTCTCGGGGGATCTGCTGCGCGAGGCCCGGCAGGTCGAGCGCCAAGCGGCCGTGTCGGCGGAGCGTGCGCGCATCGCGCGCGAGGTGCACGACGTCGTCGGTCACGCCCTGGCCGGCATCACGCTCCAGGCACGCGCGGGGATCCGGCGCTTCGACCGCGACCCCGCCCGCGCGGCCGCGGCGCTCGAGCAGATCGACACGCTGGCCTCCTCGGCGCTGTCCGAGACCCGCCAGGCGGTCGGCATCATCCGTGGGGACGAGGAGCGCGCCGCGCTGGCGCCGCAGCCGACGCTCGAGCATCTCGACGCCCTCGTCGAGGCCGTCCGCGCCCCCGAAGTCCGGATCGAGATGGAGCGCCGGGGCGTCGACGGCGACGTGCCCGCGGCCGTCCAGCGCACCGCGTACCGCATCGTGCAGGAGTCGCTGAGCAACGTGGTCCGGCATGCGCGGCCGGCGACCGCCGTGGTCCGGGTCGTGCGGCGGGCGAACGAGCTCACCGTCGAGGTCCGCGACGACGGAGCGGCGACGCCGGCCACCGCCTCCCGCGGGCACGGCCTCACGGGGATGCGCGAGCGGATCGAGCAGTGCGGCGGCACGCTCGAGGTCGGCCCGCTGGCCGGGGGCGGCTGGGGCGTGCTCGCGCAGCTTCCGCTCCCCGGGGCTCCGGTCGGCACCGCGTGATCCGCGTCCTGATCGCCGACGATCAGTCGGTCGTGCGCAGCGGTCTTCGCTCGATCCTCGAAGACGAGGCGGACCTCGAGGTGATCGGTGAGGCCGAGGACGGTGTCCAGGCCGTCGCGCTCGCGCGTCGCCGCGCTGCCGATGTGGTGCTCATGGACGTCCGGATGCCCCGGATGGACGGCATCGAGGCCACGCGCGCGCTCGCCGGCCCCGGGGTCGAGGACCCGGTCGACGTGCTCGTCCTCACCACGTTCGACCTCGACGAGTACGTCTACGGCGCGCTCCAGGCGGGCGCCGCGGGCTTCCTGCTCAAGGACGCCCAGCCGGACGCGTTGATCGAGGCGATCCGCGTCGTCGGCCGTGGCCAGGGCCTCATCGCGCCCGAGGTCACCCGCCGCCTGATCGCCCGCTTCGCCGCGATCTCCCCGCGCCGATCAGGCGCGATCGGGGGGCAGGAGCTGACGGGGCGCGAGGAGGAGGTCCTTCTGCTGGTGACCAAGGGACACACCAACGCGCAGATCGGGCTCGCCCTCGGGCTGGGGGAGACGACGATCAAGTCGCACGTCAGCGCCGTGCTGTCGAAGCTCGACGTCCACAGCCGGGTGCAGGCGGTGATCCGGGCCTACGAGTCGGGCCTGGTCACCCCGGGCGCCGAGCGCTAGGCGGCTCGGCTTGGCTACAGGGCCTGGCGCCCGGCGAACGCCTTGCCGAGCGTCACCTCGTCGGCGTACTCGAGGTCGGCGCCGACCGGCAGGCCGCTGGCCAGCCGGGTGACGGCGACCTCGGGCGCGCGGGTGCGCAGCCCGTCGGCGACGTGCAGCGCGGTGGCCTCCCCCGTGGTGGTCGGGTTGGTGGCCAGGATGACCTCGCGGATCGGCTCCGCGGCCTCCCCGCCCCGCGCCCGCTCGACCCGCGCGTAGAGCTCGGCGAGCCTGAGGTCCTCCGGCTCGACGCCGTCGATCGGGGAGAGCGCGCCGCCCAGCACGTGATAGCGCCCCCGGTACTCGTGCGTGCGCTCCATGGGGATGACGTCGCCGGGCTCCTCCACCACGCAGACGAGCCCGCCGTCGCGCCGCGCGTCCTCGCAGATCAGGCAGCGCGGGCCCTCGGCGAGGTTGAAGCAGACCTCACAGAGCCCGATCTTCTCCTTGACCTCGCGGATGGCGTCGGCCAGCGCCCCCGCCTCCTCGGCCGGGGTGCGCAGGACGTGGAAGGCGAGGCGCTGGGCGGTGCGGTTGCCGATGCCCGGGAGCCGGGCGAGCTCGGTGATCAGGCGCTGGAGCGGCGGGGCGAGCAAGAAGGGGCCCCGCCCGCCCTACATCCCCGGCAGGCCGAGCCCGCCGAGCCCGCCCGCCAGGCCGCCCATCTTCGAGGCGGCGAGCTCCTGCGCGGAGCGGATCGCCTCGTTCGTGGCGGCGAGGACCATGTCCTGCAGCATGTCCGGGTCCTCGGGGTCGATCGCCGCCGGGTCGATCTCGATCGACTGCAGCACGAGGTCACCCGAGATGACGACCTTGACCATGCCGCCGCCCGCCGACGTGTCGACCCGGTCGTCCTTGAGGGACTCCTGGGCCTTCATCATGTCGGCCTGCATCTTTTGGACCTGCTTCATCATCTGCTGCATGTTGGGCTGAGGTGGCATCACGGCTCCGTTCGGCTCGGCGGGTCGGGAGGAAGCTCGGTGGCGTCGAACGCGTCGACGAGCCGGGCGATCAGCTCGTCCTCGCTCAGCTCGGCGGGCGGCGGGGCGGCGCCGCTGCCGTGGTGGGCGGCGTGGTCGGCGTCGGAGCGCAGCTCGAGCGCCAGGCGCAGCGAGGAGCCGGTCACCGCGCGGATGGCCTGGGCGATGAGCTCCTTGTTGGCCGCGTTCTCGGCCATCTGCTTGGAGAAGGCGGCCGACTGGCCCCAGGCGAGGCGCAGCTCGCGATCCTCGAGCGCGGACGGCTTGGCCTCGGCCAGCGAGGCGGCCAGCAGCCGCGACTCTCCCGCGACCGACTCGAGGACCGCGGGCCAGAGCTGGGCGAAGGCCGGGAGGTCGAGGTCGACGCCGGCGTGGACCGTGGGCTGCTCCGGCGTCGGGGAGGCGGGATCCATGACCGCGACGGCGTCGGGCAGCTCCTCGGTGGTGGCGGTCTTGAAGCCGGTGAACCCGTCCATGGCCACGACCTGCAGCCCGTCGCGCCAGGCCTTCGCCCGTTCGGTGAGCCAGGTCATGAACGCCTGCTTGGAGCGGCCCTCGACCATCGCCAGCAGCCGCGACGGGCTATTCCGGTCGCGCACCGGCGTCAGGTCGATGACGACGGTGACGAACTTGTCGCCGCGGCGGCTGTGCCGCCAGACATGCTCATCGACACCGATCACCTTCACGCCGTCGAAGCGGGCCGGGTCGTCCAGCAGGACCCGCTGCCCTTCTGCGAGGACGGCGCTGTTGGCGGTGTCCCAGGACACGGCGAGTGCCTCGGCGAGGCGGGCCACGGTGAGGTGCTGGCAGACCAGGCCGACCAGCGCCCACCGCAGCGCGGTCCGGGACAGCTTCGCGCGGGGCTCGGCGGCCCTGGGCCCACGCGAAGCGGGGATGGTGTCCTGGCGCCACACGTGCCGCAGCCGGTGCACCTGT
>CALMNS010000747.1 GCA_937871635.1 uncultured Solirubrobacter sp. | reverse complement strand
GGATCTCCCCGCGCTTGAGGGGCGAGGTGCGGCGCCAGCCCGGCGCGGCGGCGCGCGCCGCCGCGTAGGCCTCGTCGACGTCGGCGGCCATCGCGAGGGCGTGCACGCTGACCACCCTCCCGGGCGCCGCCGGGTTGCGGTTCTCGAGCGTATCGGAGCCCCAGCGCCAGGCTCCGTCGATGAGAAGCCCGTGGGTGGGGGTCTCGGCCATGGCCGGGACCATTGCGCAATTCGGGGACGGCGGCAAGCCCCTCATCGCACATTGGATTCAATCCGTTCCGTCGGGTTGACTCCTGGGGTAACGTCGCCGCCCCCGACGAGAGGACGGCGATGAGCCCCGCAGACGATGGCCTCGCGGCCCGGATCCAGCGGCTGGAGGACGCCGAGGCGATCCGCGACCTCAAGATGACCTACGCCCGGCTGTGCGACGACGGCTACGACGCCGACGGCATCGTCGCCCTGTTCGCCGAGGAGGACGTCGAGTGGGTGAGCGACGTCTTCGGCACCTACGTGGGGCGCGACGCCATCCACGAGTGGTTCGACAACGTCGACGAGGAGATCCGCTGGGCGCTGCACTTCATGACGAACCCCGTCGTCACGGTCGCCCCCGACGGCCAGACCGCCAAGGGCTCCTTCTACCTCCTCGAGCTCGCGACGATGACCTCGCTCGACGGCGGGGAGCCTGACGCGGTGATCATGTCCGCGAAGTACGCCGACGACTTCGTCAAGGCCGGTGGCGAGTGGCGCTTCAAGCGCATCCACGTCGACTTCGAGCAGACGTCCAACCTCGACCAGGGATGGGTCCGCCAGCCGTTCCGCCGGCGGGAGGGCTGACCCGTGCTCCGCCGGCTCGATCCCGAGGAGGTCGCCGCGCTCGCCGGTGCCTGGCGCTTCGGAGTGGACGCCACGGAGGCCGAGCAGCTCGGCGCGGTGGCCAACGAGCTGCTCGAGATCTTCGACACGCTCGACGACGCCCCCGGTCCGGCGTCGCCCGTGCTGCCGGCCACCCGCGTCGCCGGCGAGCGGCCCGGGCGCGGCGAGGACCCGCTCAACGCCGTCGTGCGCGAGTGCCGGGTGGTGGCCGACGACCCCGGCTCCGCGCTGGCCGGGATGCGGCTGGCGGTCAAGGACTCGATGGCGATCGCGGGGATCCCGATGACCCTCGGCTCGGCGGTGATGGACGGCTTCGTGCCCGGGGTCGACGCTGTCGCGATCGAGCGCGCCCTGCGCGCCGGGGCGGAGATCGTCGCGATCACCAACATGGACGACTTCGCCTTCTCGGGCGGGGGCGACTCGAGCGCCTACGGCCCGACCGCCAACCCCTACGACCCGTCGCGCACGGCGGGGGGCTCGTCCGGCGGCTCGGCGGCGGCGCTGCACTACGAGGGCGTCGACGCGGCGCTGGGCACCGACCAGGGCGGCTCGATCCGCGCCCCCGCGGCGTGGTGCGGGGTGCTCGGGCACAAGCCCACGCACTCGCTCGTGCCCTACACCGGCATCGCCGGGATCGACGCGACCTTCGACCACGCCGGGCCGCTGACCCGGACGGTCGCGGACGCCGCCCGGCTCCTCGACATCCTCTCCGGGGCGGACCCCTCCGATCCGCGGCAGACGGGCGGCGTCCCGGCGGTCGAGTGCCTGCGGGCGGTCGAGCAGGCGCCCGAGGACCTCGCCGGCCTCCGGGTCGGGGTCGTCACGGAGGGCTTCGGCGAGATGGTCGGCGCCGAGGCCGCGGTCATCGAGGCGGTGCGGGGCGCGGCCGACCGGATGCGCGAGCTCGGCGCCGAGGTGGAGGAGGTCTCCGTCCCGGAGCACGAGACCGCGGGGGCGGTGGCCTTCGCCGGGTTCGTCGAGGGGATGACCTCGCTGCTGACGGGCGGCGGCAACGGCTATCACTGGCGCGGCCGCTACTGGCCCGAGCTCGCCGAGGCGCTCGCCGAGGCGCTGCGCGACCGCGCGGACCGGCTCTCGCCGCAGATCAAGCTGGTGCTGACGCTCGGCGAGCACCTCCGGCGCGAGCGGCGTGGCGGCGTCTACGCCCGCGCCCAGAACG
>CALMNS010000746.1 GCA_937871635.1 uncultured Solirubrobacter sp. | reverse complement strand
GTCCTCCTCGCCCTGCCGCCCGGAGCGGCGCGCCGGCGGGCCATGGCGCTGGCCGGCGGCCTCGCCGTGGCCGTGCTGGGACCGATCGCCCTGGTCGGCCTGGATACGCCGAGCGGCGTCGTGCGCGGCGGTCAGAGCACCGGGGTGATCTTCTAGCCGTGGCAGGTCTTCTGGTTCCTCGGTGAGCCGACGTCGACGCTGCTCGGCGGCGACGGGCTCCCGAAGCCCGGGGGTTGGCGCGCCTCACCCGCCTGGCTCTCGCCGCTCACCCACCCGCTGATCGCGGCGCTCGTGGTCCCCGCCTCGCTCTGGTGGGCGCGTGGTGCGCGCCCGCGGGACGAGCACCTGCTGCTCCTGCTCGCCCTGCTCTTCCTCGCGCGCTGCGTGTTCGATCCGTGGAACAACGTCTACTACGGCCTCCCGTTCCTGCTCAGCCTCCTGGCCTGGGAGGTCTGCTGCCGTCCGGAGCGGCCGCCCGTCCTCGCCCTGGCCGCCACCGCCGCCACCTGGGTGACGTTCGAGTGGGCACCGCTCGTGGTCAGCCCGGACCTGCAGTCCCTCGTCTACCTGGCCTGGGCACTGCCGCTCGGCGTGGTGCTGGTCCGCAGCACGTCGGTCAGCCCTGCGGCAGCGGCGTGCGGACAGGGGGCGATCCTTGCGTCGTGCCGACGATCAGTCGCTTCTACGGCATCGTGATTCGGATGTACTTCGCTGATCACGCGCCGCCGCGCCTCCACGCTGTCTACGCGAGAATTGGGCAGCGATGCACCGCGACGAGCTTGCGGCCGACTGGGACCGGGAGCAGGTCCCCGACCAGCCGGTACCGATGGAACCTCTGCCGTGAACACCACCCGAACCAGGATCGTGCAGGCCGAGCCGCTGGCTGACCACTGGTTGCGGCTGGTCTTCGCTGATGGGGCCGTACACGACGTGGACCTCGCCGGTCTCCTCCAGACGGGCGGTGTACTGGCGCCGATCCGCGACGACCGCGAGCGCTTCGAAGCCGTGATCGTCGACGAGGAGTTCGGGACCATCTCGTGGCCGGGCGACATCGACCTCGACCCAGATGTCCTTCGCGGGGATCACCCACCCGCCTCGGGAGCGCGCCTCCCGCGGCGCGTCATCCAGCCCGCCTAAGTCGCTTCGCATTCAGACGAACCAAGGCCGAGCGCACCGGGCAGCGTGGCCGGGCCTGATCGCCATCGGCGCGAAGCGGCCGTGGCTAGGCTCTCACGCCGTGATCTCGACGAACCAGTTCAAGAACGGGAACCACATCGACGTCGACGGCACGATCTTCAAGATCGTCGAGTTCCAGCACGTCAAGCCGGGCAAGGGCGGGGCGTTCGTGCGCACGAAGCTGCGGCGCTCGAGCGACGGCGCGGTGATCGACCGGACGTTCCGGGCGGGGGAGAAGTTCCGCTCCGTGCACACGGAGGCGCGCAAGATGCAGTACCTGTACGCCGACGGGACCTCCGCGCACTTCATGGACTCCCAGACGTACGACCAGATCGAGATCCCGCAGGCCTCGCTGGCCGAGCCGCTGAAGTGGATCCGGCCCAACGAGGACGTCGACATGCTCTACATCGACGACGAGCCGGCCGACATCCAGCTCCCGGCCTCCGTCGAGCTCGAGATCGCCCAGACGGAGCCCGGCGTGCGCGGGGACACGGCCTCGGGCGGCGGCAACAAGCCCGCCACGCTCGAGACGGGCGCGACCGTCAACGTGCCGCTGTTCGTCAACATCGGCGACCGGGTGAAGGTCGACACGCGTTCGGGCAGCTACATGTCGCGGGCGTAGGACTCGTGGCCCCCTCCGGAATCACGAGGTGAGCCGGCGCTCCGACCAGCGTCGCGCGGCGGTGTTCGCGCTCTACCAGCACGAGCTGACGGGTCGTCCGCTCGACGACGTCCTCGAGCGCGACGCGGCCCCGTTCACGCGTGCCCTGGCCCACGCGACCGACGACTACGTGCCCGAGCTCGACGAGCGGATCGCCCGCCACGCCCAGGGCTGGAGCCTCGACCGGATCGCGCCCCTGGAGAAGGCGATCATGCGGACCGCGCTGCTCGAGATGCTCCACCCCGAGATCACCGAGGGCGAGCGCGCGATGCCGCCCGAGGCGGCGATCGACCAGGCCGTCGAGACCGCCAAGGAGTTCTGCGGCGCACAGGCCCCCGGCTTCGTCAACGGCATCCTCGGCGCGGTGCTGAGCGAGAGCCGCGCCCATGGCTGACCCGGCCGACGCGCTCGACGCGCTCGTCGAGCGCCTGGAGCGCACCGCGGCGGAGCTCCGCGGCGGCGACCTCACCGCGGAGCGCGCGGCCGTCCTCGTCGACGAGTGCGCGCGGTTGGCC
>CALMNS010000745.1 GCA_937871635.1 uncultured Solirubrobacter sp. | reverse complement strand
ACACCGTCGAGCAGGCGCTCGAGGCGCTCGACGGCCTGCCGCCCGAGAGCTGCGGGCTGCTCTTCGACACCTACCACGCGAACGTCGAGGAGCGCGACGTCGCCGCCGCGCTGCGCCTGGCCGGCGACCGGCTCGTCCACGTCCACGCGTCGGCCAACGACCGCGGGGCGCCCGGCGCCGACCACGTCGACTGGCCCGGCGTCCGCGACGCGCTGCGCGCGGCGGGCTACGCCGGCCCGGTGGTCATCGAGTCCTTCACCGCCGAGAACGAGACGATCGCCACGGCGGCGTCGATCTGGCGGCCGCTGGCCGCCTCGCAGGACGCGATCGCCGTCGACGGGCTCGCGTTCCTCCGCGGCCTGCTCGCCTGAGCCGGGCCTAGGCCCGCTCGCCGAGCCAGCCCAGCAGCGCGTCGCCGCGGAGCGGCCGAGCGATGACGTAGCCCTGGGCGTAGTCGCACCCCATCGCGCCCAGCGCGGCGAGCGTCGCCTCGTCCTCGACCCCCTCGGCCACCGTCCGCAGCCCGAGCCGGTGCGCGAGGTCGACGGTGGAGCCCACGATGGCGGCGTCGTCGGCGTGGGCGCCCATCGCGCTCGTGAACGTCTGATCGATCTTGAGCTCGGTGGCCGGCAGCCGCCGCAGGCGGGCGAGCGAGGAGTACCCCGTTCCGTAGTCGTCGATGGCCACGCCCACCCCGGAGGCCGAGAGCCGCTCGAGCGCGGCCCGCACCCGGCCCGTCTCCTCGAGCGCCGCGCTCTCGGTGATCTCGACGCAGACGGACCCCGGCTCGAGCCCGAACCGCTCGACGCGCTCGGCGACGGCGTCGGCCAGGCCCGAGTCCTGCAGGTCGATCGCCGAGACGTTCACCGCGACGCCGAGGTCCAGGCCCGCCTCCTGCCACCGCCGCGCCTCGGCGAGCGCCGTCTCGACCACCCACGCGGTCAGCCGGCCGATCGCCCCGCTGCGCTCGGCGAGGGCGACGAGCTCGACCGGGGGGATCGGCCCGCGCTCGGGATGGTTCCAGCGCACGAGGGCCTCGGCCTTCACGGGCCGCCCGCTGTCCAGCGCGACGATCGGCTGGAAGTGCAGCTCGAGCCCGCCGTCCTCGAGCGCCCGCCGGAGGTCGGCGGTGAGGACGACGGACGAGCGCCGCCGGTCGTTGACCGTGGCGTCGAAGACCCCGAGCCGTTGCCCGGTCCGCTTCGCCTGGCGGAGGGCGGCGTCGGCCGCGCGCTCCACCCGCTCGGCGCTCGCCGCCCCGGTCGACGAGGCGAGCCCGCAGCGCGCCTGGACCGAGATCTCCGTCCCGGCGACCGCGATCGGCTCGGCGATCGTGCGCAGGAGGGCGAGGGCCGCGCTCCGCGCGTCGTCCTCGCTCTCGCTCGGCACCACGACGCCGAACTCGTCGAGCCCGAGCCGCGAGGTGAGCGATCCCGCGGGCGCATCCGCCTCGATCCGCTCCGCGATCACGCGCAGGACGCGATCGCCCGCCTCGCCACCGAGCGTGTCGTTGTAGTCCGTGAAGCCCTGCAGGTCGAATTGGAGCAGCGCCACCGGCCCGCCGGCGGCGGGCGCGGCGATCCGCCGCTCGAGCTCCGCCCGCAGGCGCCCGCGGTTGGCCAGCCCCGTGAGCGGATCGAGCAGGGCCTGGGCGATCTCGCGCTCCTCGGCCTCCATCCGCTCGGTGACGTCGGTCGCCACCACGACGTAGCCCCCGGTGGGCGCCGGCACGAAGCGGGCGTCGAACGAGCGGCCGCGGAGCCGGACGATCCCGTCCTCGGCCTCGCCCGTCAGCGCCCGGCGAAGCTGGGCGAGCGCCTCGGGTTCGCCGGCGTAGACCTCCTCGAGGGTCCTGCCGACCGATCCCGGCCCGAGCCCGATCGCCTCGATCGCCAGGCCGCGGCACGTCCGGATGACCCCGTCGGCGTCGATCGCCCCGAGGACGACGGGGGCGTGGTCGAGGAGCACGTCGAGCCGCTCGGCGGTCTGCGCCGCCGCGACCAGCGTCCCCGCGTAGGCGCCGAGCGTGGCGGCGAGCTTCACGTGCCGGCGCGAGACCTGCACGGGCTGGCGCCAGGCCAGCACGAGCGCCCCTGCCTCGTCGCCCAGCGGGACGGAGACCACCTGCTCGACCCCCTCCGCCTCGGCGAGCGGCAGGCCGTCGGCCAGGAAGGAGCCGGCGTCGCCGTCGCCGGCCGCGAACACGTTCGGCTCGGGCGAGTTCAGCCACCGCCCGACCGGGCTCGACGGCGGGTAGGTGATCGCCCGCCAGGCGTCCGACCGGGCGCCCGAGACGCCGCGCCAGGCGGTCAGCGCCTGCCCCGGGTCGACCAGCGCCACCCCGGCCAGGTCGGCACCCAGGACCCGCACCGCGTCGTCGCAGATCATCGGCAGCAGGGCGTCGACGCTGCGCGCGCCCGCGCCGCGCCTCATGAGGCGGGTGAGCGTCCGCGCCTCCATCGCCCGGGCGCGGAGCTCGACGAGCCCGCGCATCGCCGCGAGCGACCCGTCGATCCGATCGGCCACCTCCTCGAGCCGGGCGATCTCGTCGTCCTCGAACGGCGCCGCGTCCGCCCCGCGGTCGACGCCCAGGACGCCGCTCGGCTGCTCCCCGGTGCCGATCGGCACGCAGACCGAGCGCGCCACGCCGTCGGCGATCGCCCACGCCGCGGGCC
>CALMNS010000744.1 GCA_937871635.1 uncultured Solirubrobacter sp. | reverse complement strand
GTGGGGGCGCATGACGGCGCCGCAGCGCGCCCAGGTGCTGCGCGCGGCGGGCGACGTCATCGCCCGCGACGCCGATGCCCTGGCCCGCCTGGAGACCACGGACAACGGCAAGCTCCTGCGCGAGACGGGCGGGCAGCTCGAGGCGATCCCCGAGTGGTTCCGCTACTTCGCCGGCGTCGCGGAGACCGCCCGGGGGGACACCATCCCGACCGCCAAGGCGAACTTCCTCGTCTACACCGTCCAGGAGCCGGTCGGCGTCGTCGGCGCCATCGTCCCGTGGAACTCGCCCCTGCTGCTGCTGGTGTGGAAGCTCGCGCCCGCGCTGGCGGCCGGGTGCACCGTCGTGGTCAAGCCCTCCGACCACACCCCGGTCACCGCCGTCGAGCTCGCGCGCCGCCTCGAGGAGGCGGGGCTCCCGCCCGGCGTGCTCAACGTGGTGACCGGTCGCGGCCCGGAGACCGGCCGGGCCCTCGCCGCGCACCCGGGAATCGATCTCGTCGCGTTCACCGGCTCGACCGAGGTGGGCAAGGCGGTGGCCTCCGGGGCCGCCGGCCACCTCGCCCGCACCACGCTCGAGCTGGGTGGCAAGTCCGCGCAGCTCGTCTTCGCCGACGCCGACCTGACCGCGGCCCGCGACGGGCTGCTGGCCGGCGTCTTCGCGGCCTCGGGGCAGACCTGCATCGCGGGATCCCGGCTCCTGGTCCACCGCGACGTGCGCGACGAGCTCGTCGGGGCGCTGGTCGACCGGGCCGGGACGATCGTGCTGGGCGACCCGCTCGACCCCGCCACGGAGATGGGTCCGCTGGCCAACCCCCAGCAGCTCGAGACGGTCCGCGGCCACGTCACCCGCGCCGTCGGGGAGGGGGCGCGCCTGCTCACGGGCGACCACGACGGAGGCCGGGGCGCGCTCTTCGTCGCGCCGACGATCCTCGACGAGGTCAAGCCGGACATGGCGCTCTGGCAGGACGAGGTGTTCGGGCCCGTGCTGGCGGTGGACGCCTTCGACGACGAGGACGAGGCGGTGGCCAAGGCGAACGCGACGCGGTTCGGTCTCGCGGCCGGGGTGTGGACGCGCGACGTCGGTCGCGCCCATCGCGTCGCAGGCCGGCTGCGCGCAGGGACGGTCTGGATCAACGCCTACCGGGTGGTCGCGCCGCAGGTGCCCTTCGGCGGCGTGGGCGACAGCGGCTGGGGCCGGGAGAGCGGGCTCGAGGCGATGGCCGCCTACACGGAGACCAAGGCGGTGTGGGTCGAGCTCGAAGGGGCGTCACGCGACCCGTTCCGGATGGGCTGAGCCCGGTGACGCCTCCCGAACGCGACCGCGGGCGCGCCGGATCCGACTGGCGGCTCGACGGGGTGCGCGTGGTCCACGCCGATGAGCTCGACGCGAACACGCCACAGACTCCGGGCATGGACCGCGCGGCGGCGATCGATGCCGCCCGCGCCGGCGCGGAGAAGCTGTGGGCCGGCACGGTGGTGATCCGGCCGGACGCGAAGACCGGGGCCCACCACCACGGCGACCTGGAGAGCGTCATCTACGTCGTCAGCGGCCGGGCGCGCATGCGATGGGGCGAGCGGCTCGAGTTCGTCGCCGAGGCCGGCCCCGGCGACTTCATCTTCGTGCCGCCGTTCGTCCCCCACCAGGAGATCAACGGAAGTCCGGACGCCCCGCTCTCCTGCGTGGTCGTCCGCAGTGGCCAGGCGCCGGTCGTCGTGAACCTGGACCTGCCCGAGGTCGAGCCCAATCCCGAGGCGGTCCGCTGGGTCGACGACATCCACCCCGCTCACTGAGGTCGTCGATCAGCTCGCACGCCGCGTGACGGGATACTGCGGCGCATGGAGATCGGGGCGACGGACTACCACACCGCCGGTGAGCCGTTCCGGATCGTCGAGGCCCCCGGGGTCGAGCTCCCGGGCGCGACCGTCGCGGCCCGGCGCGAGCAGGCCATCGGGTCCGAGGCGGCCGAGCGCGTCCGGCGGCTGCTCTGCCACGAGCCGCGCGGCCACGCCGACATGTACGGCGGCTTCCTGGTCCCCCCGGACGACGACGGCGCCGACTTCGGGGTGCTGTTCTGGCACAAGGACGGCTACTCGACCGCGTGCGGGCACGGCACGATCGCGCTCGGGGCGTGGGCGGTCGAGTCCGGCCGGGTGGCTGCGCCCGCCGACGGCGAGGTCGAGGTCACGATCGACGTGCCCTCCGGCCGCGTCGTCGCGGTGGTGCGGCGCGCCGCCGGCGCCGTCGCGAGCGTCACGTTCCGCAACGTGCCCTCGTTCGTCGTGGCGCGGGGCGTCGCCGCTGGCGAGGTGGAGGTCGACGTGGCCTACGGCGGCGCGCTCTACGCCTTCGCGCCGGCCGCGCGCCTCGGGCTGCGCGTCGTGCCCGGCGACCTCGCCGCGCTGATCGCCGCCGGTCGCGCGCTCAAGCGCGCCCTCGCGGGCAGCGAGGTCGCGCGCCATCGGAGCGACGACCGGCTGTCGGGGATCTACGGGACGGTGCTCTACGAGGAGCTCGGCCCGCTCCACCAGCGCAACGTGGCGATCTTCGCCGACGGGGAGGTCGACCGCTCGCCGACCGGGTCGGCGACCTCGGCGCGAACCGCGCTGCTCGCGGCCGACGGCGCGCTCGCCGACGGGCAGACGTGGCGCAACGAGTCGATCGTCGGGACGACCTTCGACGCCCGGGCGACCGGCCGGACGCCCGACGGGCTGCTCACCGAGGTCGAGGGGATGGCGTTCCGCACCGGCGAGCACCGGTTCTTCCTCGACCCCCGGGACCCGCTCGGGACCGGCTTCGTGTTGCGATGAGCCTGCCGTTCATCGCCGCGGACGACGTCGAGCGGCGGCTGAGCGGTTCCACGGCGGTCGCCGCCCTGGAGGCCGCGCTCCTCGACGGCCTCGATCCGGAGGCCGATCCGCCGCGCGGCGTGCTCGAGCTCGACCGCGGTCAGCTGCTCGTGATGGCGTCCGCCGCCGGGCGGCGTCCCGTGGTCAAGCTCGTGACCGTCGGCGGCGAGCCCCGGATCCAGGGCGTCTGCGTCATCTTCGACGGCACGACGCTCGCGCCGGTCGCCCTCGCCGACGGGATCGCCGTCACCAACCTCCGTACCGCGGCGGTCTCGGCGCTCGCCGTCCGGCACCTCGCCGTCCCGGACGCGCGGCGGCTGCTGGTCTTCGGCCGCGGACCGCAGGCCCACGCGCACGTGGCCGCGATCTCCGCGATCCGTCCGATCGAGCGGGTCGACCTGCTCGGCCGCGAGCCGGCGCCGGACCGCGACGAGCTGGTCGCCGCCGCCGACGTCATCTGCTGCTGCACGACCGCCCGCGAGCCGCTGTTCGACGGGGCGCTGGTCGCCGGCCACGCCACCGTGGTGGCGATCGGCTCCCACGAGCCCGACGCCCGCGAGACCGACGACCGGCTCGCCGCCCGCGCCACGATCGTCGTCGAGTCGCGCGCCTCGGCCCTCCGCGAAGCCGGCGACGTCATCCTGGCCATCGACTCCGGCCACACGACCGCCGACCGCCTCGTGACGCTCGCCGAGCTCGTCCGCGGGGAGGCGGAGCCACCCGCCGGCCGGCCGCGGCTCTTCAAGAGCACGGGGATGGCCTGGGAGGACGCCGTCGTCGCCGCGGCGCTGACCGACGCCTGACCTCAGTCCGTCGCGCGAAGACTAGGCGTGCTCGCCGGCCCCGGCCGCCCCGCGGAACGCGGGGATGCCGGTGATCGCGTTGCCCAGGATGAGCGTGTGCACCTCGTCGGTGCCCTCGTAGGTCCGCACCGACTCGAGGTTGGCCATGTGCCGCATGACGGGGAAGTCGGAGGTGATCCCGTTGCCGCCGAGGATCGTCCGCGCCTCGCGGGCGATCGCGATCGCCTCGCGGACGTTGTTGAGCTTGGCGAGGCTGACCTGCTCGATGCGCATCCGCCCGGCGTCCTTGGCGCGCCCGAGGTGCAGCGCCAGCAGCGTGCCCTTCTCGAGCTCGACCAGCATGTCGACGAGCTTTCGCTGCGTGAGCTGGAAGCCGGCGATCGGCTCGTCGAACTGGGAGCGCGACGTGGCGTACCCCAGCGCCGCCTCGAAGCACGCCCGCGCCGCCCCCATCGCCCCCCAGGCGATGCCGTAGCGCGCCTCGTTGAGCGAGGTGAACGGGCCGCGCAGCCCCTCGGCGGCCAGCCGGGCGCCGTCGGGGACGCGGCAGTCCTCGAAGGTCAGGTCGGACTGGATCGACGCGCGCATCGAGAGCTTGTTGGTGATGTCCCGCGCGGTGAAGCCGGGCGTGTCGGTCGGCACCAGGAAGCCGCGGATCCCGTCGTCGGTCTGCGCCCACACGACGGCGACGTCGGCGATCGATCCCATCCCGATCCAGCGCTTGGCTCCGGTGAGCACCCAGTCCCCGCCCTCCCGGCGCGCGACCGTCCGCATCGAGCCCGGATCGCTGCCCGCCTCGGGCTCGGTGAGCGCGAAGCAGCCGACGGCCTCGCCGGCGGCCATCCGGGGCAGCCACTCCGCCTTCTGCGCCTCCGAGCCCCACTGGTGGATCGCCGTCATCGCCAGCGAGCCCTGGACGGAGACGAAGGTGCGCACGCCGCTGTCGCCCGCCTCGAGCTCGAGGCAGGCCAGGCCGTACTCGACCGCGCTCGCGCCGGCGCAGCCGTAGCCCTCGAGGTGCATGCCGAGCAGCCCGAGCTCCCCGAACCGGCGCGGCAGATGGGAGGGGAACTCCCCGCGCTCGTACCAGCCGTCGGCCTCGGGCAGGATCTCCTCGAGGACGAACCGCCGGACCCGGTCGCGCAGGCCGCGCTCCTCGTCGCTGAGCAGCGCCTCGAGCTCGAGCACGCCCGCCTTGACGTCCACCACGCTCATCGGGTCCCCGTCCCCGTCTCGACGACCTGGAGCGCGGCCAGCACCTGCTCCGGCGTGATCGGAAGCGCCCGGACGGCACCGGCCACGCCGACCGCGTCGTCCACGGCGCCGGCCAGCGCCGCGCCGCAGCCCACCGTGCCGCCCTCGCCCGCCCCCTTGACTCCGAGCGGGTTGGCCGGCGAGGGGGCGTCCTCGTGGATCGAGGTCCCGACGGGCGGGATCTCCGCGGCGGTGGGCAGGAGGTAGTCCATGAAGGAGGCCCCCAGCGGCTGCCCCGAGGGGGCGTAGCGGAAGTCCTCGAGGAGCGCGCCGCCGATGCCCTGCGCGGCCCCGCCGACGAGCTGGCCTTCGACGATCATGGGGTTGACGGCGCGACCGACGTCGTAGGCGACGTGGTAGCGCAGGATCCGGACCGCGCCCGTCCCCGGGTCGACCTCCACCAGGGCCAGGTGCACGCCGTAGGGGAAGGCGATGGCGACGTTGGTGAACGACCGCTGGGCCCCCAGGCCGAACGCCTCGCCCGGCGCCTCGCCGAGGCGCTCGGCCAGCTGTGGGTCGTAGGCGGCCGACGCCTCGCCGAGCGACATGCCGCGGCCGGGGGCGCCGGCGACCGTGATGCGGCCACCCTCGAGCCGGAGGTCCTCCGGCGCCGCCTCGAGGAGCTCGGCGGCGACCCGCCTGGCCTTGTCGGCGGTCGCCGCCGCGGCGAGCTTGACCGCGCTGCCGCCCATGATCGTCGAGCGGCTCGCCCAGGAGCCGACCCCGTCGCCGATCGTGTCCGTGTCGCCCGCGACGACGTCGATCCGCGCCACGTCGACGCCCAGCTCGTCGGCGGCGATCTGCGCCATCGCCGTCTCGATCCCCTGCCCGACGGACGCCCCGCCCGTGGCCACCCGCACCGCCCCGGACGGGTCGACCTGCACCGCCGCGGTCTCGAAGCGCCCGCCGCCGCTCTTCTCCATGAACACCCCGACCCCCGCCCCGACGAGCCGCCCTTCGGCGCGCGCGGCGGCCGCCTCCTCGCACCACTCGGCGTACCCCGCGGCCTCGAGGGCCTGCTCGAGCAGCCCGGGGAAGTCGCCGACGTCGATGATCGCCTCGGAGCCGAGGACGGGGAGCTTGCGCTCCAGCGGCAGCTCGTCCGGGCGCAGCAGGTTGATCCGGCGCAGCTCGAGCCGGTCGACTCGGAGCTCCGCCACCGCCGCGTCGAGCAGCCGCTCGCGCGCGAAGGTGGCCTCATAGCGCCCCGGCCCGCGGTAGGTCCCGCACGGCGTCTTGTTGGTGAGCGCGACGTGCGCGACCCCCTCGTAGGCCGGGACCCGGTAGGGCCCCAGCAGCATCCCGAGCGTCAGCTCGGCGACCACCGCACCGTGCGTGCGCAGGTAGGCGCCGTTGTCGTGCCAGAGCTCGTCGCGGATCGCAAGCAGCCGGTGCTCGGCGTCGAAGGCGGCCTCGAGGCGCCGCGTCTGCTCGCGCGAGTGGTTCATGGCGACCAGGTTCTCCGCGCGATCCTCGATCCACTTGACCGCCCGGTTCAGGCGGCGGGCGAGGTGGGCGACGAGGAAGTCCTCGGGATAAAGCTCGCCGCGCGCCCCGAACCCGCCGCCGGCGTCCGAGCGACGCAGCGAGATGCGGTGGACCGGCATCCCGAGCATGCCGGCGAGGACCAGGCGGTTGAAGTGCGGGACCTTCGTGGCCCCCCACAGCGTCAGGTGACCGTCGGCCGCGTCGTACTCGGCCACCAGGCCGCGCGTCTCGAGGGGCACCGCGAAGTGGCGTCCGACCCGGACGTCGACCGATACGACGCGCGCCGCGCCCGCGAACGCCTCGTCGACCTCGCCGTAGCCCCGGCGCAGCGTCGTGCACTCGTTGGGGGCGTCGTCGCGCAGCGCGGGCGAGCCCTCGGCCACCGCCTCCGCCGCGTCGAGCGCGACGGGCAGCTCCTCGTAGCGGACCCGGACGAGCTCGGCGGCGTCCTCGGCCAGGTAGGGGTCGTCGGCCACCACCACGGCGACCGGCTCCCCCACGTAGCGGACCCGCTCCTGGGCGAGGACGGGCTGGAGGTAGGCGTCGAGCGGCTCGTCGGCGGGGCCGAGCCGCAGGGGGATGACGGGGAGGGGGTCGACGTCGCCGGCCGCCAGGGCGGCGTGCACGCCATCGAGGGCGCGGGCGCCGTCGAGGTCGACGCCCGCGAGGCGGGCGTGCGCGGTCGAGGCGCGGACGACCCGCATCCAGACCTGGCCGGGCCGGTTGACGTCGTCGACGAAGTGACCGAGCCCGCGCAGCAGCCGGGGGTCCTCCAGGCGCCGGATGGACTGCCCGACGACGGTCATCACTGGCCGCCCGGCTGCTCTGCCTCGCGCGGCACGTCGACGTGCGGCTCCCAGACGCCCCACCCGTTGCCCTCGCTCCCGGCGGTGTCCGGGGACGCCGCGCGGTCGGCCGCCTGCCGGACGGCGGCGAGGATCGGCTGGTAGCCGGTGCAGCGACAGAGGTTGGAGGCCACCGCGTCGCGGATCTCGTCGTCGGTGGGCTCGGGATTGGCCCGCAGCAGCGCCGTGGCGAGCATCAGGAAGCCGGGGGTGCAGAAGCCGCACTGCAGGGCGTGCTGCTCGCTGAAGCTCTCCTGGAGCGCGTCGAGCCCGTCGTCTCCCGCGAGCCCCTCGACCGTCTCCACCGTCGCGTCGTCCGCCTGGACGCCGAAGATCAGGCACGAGCGCACCGGCTCGCCGTCGAGGATCACGGTGCAGGCGCCGCAGATCCCGTGCTCGCAGCCGACGTGGGTCCCGGTGTACCCGAGGTCGTGGCGCAGCACGTCGGCGAGCGTCCGGCGCGCCTCGACGGCGACCTCGCTGGGTCGCCCGTTGACGGTGATGGTGATCAGGTGGACGTCGTTCATGTCGGCCTTCCTTTACGCGCGGGCCCGCTGGATCGCCGTGAGCACCTGCTCCGGCAGGATCGGGAGGCCGTCGAGCTCGATGTCGAGGTGGGCCAGGGCGTCGTTGACCGCGCTGACCACGCACGCCGGCGCGCCCATCGTCCCGCCCTCCCCCATCCCCTTCGCGCCGGTCTCCGAGTGCTCGGACGGGGTCTCGAGATGGAGGATCTCGACGGGCGGGATCTCGCTGGCGGTGGGCACCAGGTAGTCCATCAGGCTGGTCGTCAGCGGCTGGCCGTCGTCGGAGTAGACCACCCGCTCGTAGAGCGCGGCGGCGATGCCCTGGGCCACGCCCCCGCGCACCTGGCCCTCGACGACCATCGGGTTGATCATGACGCCGCAGTCCTCCACCACGACGTAGCGGTCGAACGCGACCGCCCCGGTGTCCGGGTCGATCTCGACGATGCACCCGTGCGTCGCGTTGGAGAAGGTGCCCGGCGGGTCGAAGGTGGCGCGGGCCTCGACGCCGGGCTCCTCCCCCGCGGGCAGGCGATGGATCTCCAGGTAGGCGATCCGCCCGATGTCCGCGAGCGTCACGGAGTGGCTCGGGGACCCGCGGACGACCACCGCGCCGTCGCGCAGCTCGAGGTCCTCGGGCGCCGCCTCGAGCAGATGGGAGGCGAGGTGCTTGAGCCGATCGGCGAGCCGCAGCGACGCCTTCCGCGTGGCCCCGCCGCTGACCACCATCGAGCGGCTGGCGAAGGTCCCCCACCCGTAGGGCGACTGGTCCGTGTCGCCCTGCCGGACGTCGATCACGGTCGGGTGCACCCCGAGCGCCTCCGCGGCGATCTGCGCGAGCGTCGTCTCGTGGCTCTGGCCGTGGGAGGCCGTCCCCACGCTCAGGGTGATCCCTCCCGTCGGGTCGAGCGCGAGCTGGGCGATGTCGTACCCGGGGGTCATCGCCATCTTGCGCTGCTCGAAGGCCTCCGTGCCGTAGCCCGTGCGCTCGCCGAAGCACGAGAGGCCGAGCCCGAGCAGGCGGCCCTCGCGGCGCGCCGCCGCCTGGCGCTCGCGGAAGGCGTCCAGGTCTAACGCATCGACGCACCGCGCGAGCGACTCGCCGTAGCTCCCCCGGTCGATCCTCAGCCCCGCGGCGGTCGTGTAGGGGAACGCGTCGTCCGGGATGAGGTTCCGGGCCCGCACCTCGCTCTGCTCGATGCCCAGGCGGCGCGCCGCCCTCTGCATCAGCCCCTCCATCACCAGGACGAGCTGGGGCCGGGCCACCCCGCGGTAGGGCGCCATCGGCGTCTTGTGGGTCGCCACCGCGCGCGTGCGGCACCGGTAGTGGCGCACGGTGTAGGGGCCCAGCAGCTCGGCCGCCGCCATCAGCGGCTCGACGCCGCAGGTGAAGGGATGGTTCGAGTAGGCGCCGACGTCGGTGAGGACCTGGGCGTCGAGGGCCAGGAGGACCCCCTCCTCGGTGAAGCCCGCGCGCACCTCGTAGCGCTGCTCGTGGCCCTGGAAGTCCGCGACGAGGTTCTCCTGCCGGTCGGCGACCCACTTCACGGGCCGGCCGACCGCCTGGGCGGCGATGCAGGTCAGCACCTCCTCGCGGGCGACGACGCACTTCTGCCCGAAGCCCCCGCCGACGTCCGGCGCGATCACCCGCAGCCGGTGCTCGGGAAGTCCCAGCAGTCCCGCGACGCTGGTCCGCACGATGTGCGGGACCTGGGTCGAGGAGTGCAGGCGGCAGCGCTCCGTCCGCCCGTCCCACTCCGCCAGGCAGGCCCGGGCCTCCATCGGGACGGCGGTGACGCGGGAGGACCGGAAGGTCGCCTCGACGACCAGGGCGGCCCCGTCGAGGACGCCGTCGATCTCGGGATCGTCCTTGAAGACGGCGTCGAGCAGGAGGTTGTCCGGCGCGTCGTCGTGGACGGCCGGGCTGCCCTCGGCCAGGGCGGCGTCGATCGAGGCCACTGCGTCGGTGCGCTCGTAGGTCACGCGCACGCGCTCGGCGCCGTCCTCGGCGGCGTGCGGCGTCGACGCGACGACCAGCGCGACCGGCTCCCCCACGTGGCGGACCCGGTCGCGAGCCAGGAGCGGCGTCTCGACGGGAACGAAGTCGGGACGGTTGAGCATGGGGACGAAGCGCTGGAGCGCGGAGAGGTCCTCCGCGGTGAGGACCGCCTCGACGCCGGGCGTCGCGCGGGCCTCCTCGGCGTCGATCGCCTCGATCCGCGCCGCCGCGTGGGGCGAGCGCGCGAAGGCGAGGTGCAGCAGGCCGGGGATGGCGATGTCGTCCACGAAGGAGCCACCCCCAGTGAGGTGCCGGTGGTCCTCCACCCGCGACAGCGACCGCCCGATCCAGCGGCGCTCGCCCGCCGGGGCCCGGGCCTCCACCCCGCCGGTCATCCCGCGCCGTTCTTGGAGCGGGCGCCGTCCTCCGACCCCCGGGCCTCCCCGAGCGCGCGCGTGACCAGCACGGCGGTGAGGTGCCGGCGGTACTCGGCGCTGCCATGGATGTCCGAGGCGGGATCGACGGCCCGGGCCGCCGCCTGGGCTGCCTCCTCGATCGCCTCGGCCTCGAGCCGGCTGCCCGCGAGGGCGGCCTCGGCCTCGCCGATGCGCACCGGGACGTCGTCGACCCCGCCGATGACGATCCGGGCCGAGCGGCAGGTGTCCTCCTCGACGTCCACGGCGACCGCGGCGGCGACGATCGCGAAGTCGCCGCGGCGGCGGGCGTACTCGTGCAGCGCGGCGCGTGAGGCGGGCCGCGGGAAGCGGACCTCGACCAGGACCTCGTCGGGGTCGAGCGCGTTGGTCAGGAAGCCCAGGAGGAAGTCGGCCGCCGCGATCGTGCGCTCGCCGCCGGGCCCGCGGGCGACGATCTCCGCGTCGAGCAGGACGGCCAGCAGGCACCACTCCGCCGCCGGGTCGGCGTGCGCGACGCTGCCGCCGAAGGTGCCGCGGGTCCGGATCGGATAGTGCCCGACCCAGTGGGCGGCCTCCTTGAGGAAGGAGAACCCGTCGAGCAGCTCCGGGGCGTCCATCCGCTCGATCGCGAGGTGGGAGGTCAGGGCGCCGATCCGCAGGGTGTCCCCCTCGCGCGTCAGGTACCGGAGCTCTGCGACCCGGCTGATGTCGACGAGCGCGGGAGGCCGCGCCAGCCGGAAGTTCATCATCGGCACGAGGCTCTGCCCTCCGGCGAGCAGCTTGGCGTCCTCGCCGAGCTCGCCGAGCCGCTCGACCGCCTCGCCGACCGTCCCGACCCGGTGGTACTCGAAGGTGGCCGGCTTCACCGGGGCCTCTCCTCTCCGCCGCCCGTCAGCGCGGCCTGGGGGGCGACGAGCGGCGGGCGCCGCTCGTGGAAGTCCGTGGCGTCCTGGTAGGCCAGCGCCGCCGCGAGCGCCGTCGGCTCGTCGGCCGCGACGAGCTGGATCCCGAGGGGCAGCCCCTCGGGGCTGGGAGCGCAGGGGACGGCGACCGCGGCGAGCCCGCAGGCGTTGACGGGACCGCAGAGCCGGGTCAGCTCGCGGGTGAGCCGGGCGTCGCGATCGGCGTCCCGCTCGCCGGTGTCCCGTTCGGGCGCGGGTCCGGTCGTGACGGGCAGGGCCACGGCGTCGACCCCGCCGAGCGCCTGGCGGAAGTCGAGCACGAGGTCGGCGAGCGCCCGGCGCGCGGCGAGGAGGTCGTCGGGGGAGAGCCGCTCGGCCGCCTCGAGGGCGCCGAGCGCCTCCTCGCCGTAGTCCCCGCGGCGGGCCGGGTACCACCCCGCCTCCCGGTGGGCGGCGAGCGTCTCGGCCACCGTCACGCGCCCGCGGGGCCGGGTCCACGCGTCGAACGGGGGCAGGCCGATCTCCACGACACTCCCGCCGAGGTCGGCGATCACCTCGGCCGACTCGCGCACTCTGCCTCGCAGCTCCGGCCCGACCCACGCGGGCCACTCGCGCGGCACGCCGACCCGGAATCCGGACCGCGCGGGGACGGCCCGGCCGGTCAGCGCCTCCCATACGAGCGCCAGGTCCGCGGCGCTGCGGGCGAGCGGCCCGCAGG
>CALMNS010000743.1 GCA_937871635.1 uncultured Solirubrobacter sp. | reverse complement strand
CCGTACGCCAGCGCGCCGCCTCCGGGGCGCTAGCCGCCGAGCCGTCGAGGGCCCGGCGCGGTTGACCCTCCTGCGGCCGTGCGGCAGGCTGGCGCCATGCAGACCACCCTCGCGCAATACAACGAGACCCAGTCGACCGACGCCTTCGCGCTGCAGAACTCGAAGCTCCTCAAGGTCCGCCTCGACCAGGTGACGATCCAGGCCAAGCTCGGCTCGATGGTCGCCTACCAGGGCGACGTGAGCTTCGAGCACGCCGGCTCGGGCGGCCTCGGGCGTCTGGTCAAGAAGGCGGTGACGGGCGAGGGCACCGCGCTGATGAAGATGTCCGGGACGGGCGAGGTCTTCCTCGCCGACACCGCACAGGACGTCCACCTCATCTACCTGGAGAACGACCTCATCACGGTCAACGGGCCGAATCTCATGGCCTTCGACTCGGGGATCGACTGGGACATCAAGCGGATCCAGGGCGGCGCCGCGGGCGCCATGGCCGGCGGCCTCTACAACCTGGCGCTGCAGGGCACGGGCTGGGTGGCGGTGCTCTCCGACGGCCCGCCCGTCCTGCTCGACGTCGCGCAGGCCCCGACCTTCGCCGACGCCCAGGCGGCGATCACCTGGTCGAGCGGGGTGCAGACCCAGATCAAGACGGACTTCAAGATGAAGAACCTGATCGGGCGCGGCTCGGGCGAGTCGATTCAGATGGCCTTCACCGGGCAGGGCTGGGTGCTCGTCCAGCCGTCGGAGGGCCGGGTCGTCCCGCAGGCGGGCGGCGGCTCGAGTGGCGGGCTGCAGAACCTGCTCAACGGCTAGATGATTGATTCCGAATCCCGCATGGCCGGATGACGTGCCTGATACGTCGCTGGATCGGCACCCGGAAGATCGCCGATAACCCCGCTATCGACTTCACTTCCGGGCACCGCCCAGCTTGATCAGGCCCGCCCCCGCCCACGCGGCCCATTCGGATCAACCATCTAGGCGTGCCCTGACGAGTCGTCCTCGTCCGACCCGGCCTGCTGCAACCGCCGGACCATGGCCTGCGCCTGCTCGAGCAGCGGCGTGTCATCCCGGTTCGCCTTCCCGTGGCGCTTGTGCACCGTCCCGGCCACCAGGACGGTGTCGACGTGCGCGCGGTCCATCTGGAGCACGACCGTGCCGTACAGGTCGGCCACCGGGGCAACGCCGACCTGGTCGGCGCGGAGGAGAAGCAGGTCCGCCTGCTTGCCGGGGGTGATCGAGCCGGTGCGGTCGCCGAGCCCGAGGGCCTGCGCGCCCCCGAGCGTCGCGTAGCGCAGGACGTCCCGGACGCTCGGACCATCCGAGGTGGAGACCGTGCGCGCCGCCAGGTACAGGAGTCGCATCTGGGAGAACATGTCGGTCGGGCTGGTCACTTCGACGTCGACGCTGAGGGTGACCGGAAGGCCCGGGACGGCGAGCGCTTCGGTGATCATCGGATTGCCGAGACCCAGGGCCATCTCGACGACGGGAGCGATCGACAACGACCCCTCGGCCTCGGCGATCACGGCCAGTTCTGCCCTGTCGAGTCCGTTGCCGTGGACGAAGGTCGTGCCCGGGAGTAGCGCTCCGAGATCGCGCAGTCGGCTGGGGCGGATCTCGGCGCGCACGTGGTGGGCGGTTCGCAGGCCCAGCTCGCGCGCCAGCCCCGCGTTGTGCCGCTCGGCGTCGTCGTCGCCGTTCTGGGTCTCAAGGCCCATCGTGACCAGCGCGTCGTCCGAGGGCAGCAGCTCGGCGCGGACACGACGGACGTCGTCCGGCACCGCGCTGCCGTTGCGCGTCAGGTAGGAGCGGCTCACGCCGTAGCAGAACACCGCCCGCAGCCCCGACTCGCAGAGGGCGGACACGATCGCGTCCGTCCGCTCGGGCCGGCCGTCGTGGATGTCGGACGTGTCCTGAACGGTGGTGATGCCGGCGTCAAGCGAGGCCCGGGCGCTGAGGGCCTCGCCGATCGCGAGCTCCGCCGGCGACAACACGGGGGCGAGCCCCAGCAGGACGCGCCGGAAGTACCCGTCCAGGTCGTCCCCCGCCGAGCGGCCGCGGAGGCCGCCCTGCCACATATGACGGTGCGTGTCGACGAACCCGGGGACGACGATGCAGCCGGTCGCGTCCAGGACCGCTTCCTGCGGGGCCGACGCGAGGTCGGGACCGACCGCGGCGATCCGGCTGCCCTCGATGCGCACATCGCCTCGTGACAGGTCCCCGACCTCGGGGTCCATCGACAGGACGGTGGCGTTGCGGATCAACATGCTTGGCGTTCCTCCATGACGTCGGACGCCGTCCATGCCAGCACGCACGCGGGCTGCCTGCCACACCCGGACAGGGTGAGGCACCCGGCTGCACGCCTCCTCGGGCAGGATGAGTCGATGAACGCGCATCGTGGCCCCGGACAACTGGGCGAGTTCCTCCGCGCGCGGCGGTCCCGGCTGAGCCCCAGCGACCTCGGTCTGCCCTCAGCGGACGACCGGCGCCGGGTCCCCGGCCTCCGCCGCGAAGAAGTGGCGCTCCTGGCGGGGGTCAGCGCTTCGTACTACGCCCGTCTGGAGCAGGGGACGTCGTTCCACGCCTCCGCCGAGGTGCTCGACGCGCTCGCGCGGGCGCTGGAGCTCGACGAGGGCGAGCGGCGGCACCTCCACGACCTCGCGGACCGCCGCCGCCTGGGACGGCCCGACCGCCCGACCGCTGAACGGGTCGCACCGGCGCTGGCCCAGCTGCTCCTGGCGCTCGATGGGGTCCCCGCACTCGTCCTCGGCCGGCGGCTCGACATCCTGGCCTGGAACCCGCTTGGTCACGCGCTCATCGCCGACCATCTCGACGTCGGCCGCGTCGATCGGCCGGCCGAACGCCCGAACTCGGCCGTCCTCGCGTTTCTCGATCCTCGCGCAAGGACGCTGTACGCGGACTGGTCGGGCAAGGCCCGCGCGGTGGTCAGCCAGCTGCGCCTGGTCGCGGGCCGCCATCCGGATGACGCGCTGTTCGCCGCGTTGATCGGCGAGTTGACGATCCGAAGTCCGGAGTTCGCGCTTCTGTGGGCCGACCACGCGGTCGGGTCCTGCGACGGAAGTACCTACACCCTCGACCATCCACTCGTCGGATCGATCACCGTCAACCAGCAGACGCTGCAGCCCAGCGGGGCGGACCAGTCGCTGGTCACCTTCACCGTGGACGCGGATACCGCCTCCGAGGCGGCACTGCGTCTCCTCCGCCACCGCACCCCGCCGAGCATGGTCCCGTCAACGGCGGGCTCCCGCACCGCCGCGGGTGGCTTGCCTTGAGCGGAGGGGCGGGTCCGACGCCCCGCCGCCGCGATCAGGCGAACACGACGTCGTCGCCCTCGGCGTCGTCGACCGCCTGGTCGCACGTCGGGCACCACCATCGGGCCTCGAGCGCCGTGCCGCACGCCGTGTGGCGCAGCGGCTCGGCGGCCTCGGCC
>CALMNS010000742.1 GCA_937871635.1 uncultured Solirubrobacter sp. | reverse complement strand
CCCGACCGCCTCGCCGACGCGGCGGCCCAGGCCGAGCTTGCCGCGCGCCTGTTCCCCGTGGCGGTCGAGCCGCTCCTGGCCACCGCCTCGGTCGCCGAGCGGATCGGCCAGCTCCCGCAGGCGCGCCGCCAGGGGCTGCGGGCGATCGACCGCCAGCCCTTCTCGAGCGAGGCGTGGGCGCGGCTCGTGCGGATCGACATCGCCCTGGGCGACGGGGCGGCGGTCGAGCGCGACGTGCGCCGGCTCGTGGCGCTCGATCCCCGGGACCCGGGCGTCCGGCGCCTCGCCGAACGGGCGCAGGCCGCCCTGACGCCACCCGCGGGCTCGGCCTCGGCGACCGGCTCGCCGCTGCCGATGGAGGTCCCGGCGGCGTCGCCGTAGCGATCACTACGCTCGCGGCCATGCGACTCCTGGTCACCGGCGGCGCCGGCTACATCGGCAGCGTCGTGGCGCGGCGCCTGATCGGCGCGGGCCACGAGGTCAGCGTCCTCGACGACCTCTCCCGAGGCCATCGCCACGCGGTCCCCGACGGCATCGTGGACTTCGTCGAGCAGGATCTTCTCGACGCCGACGGGACCGCCGCCGCCCTGGCCGGCCGCGGCTTCGACGGCGTGCTGCACTTCGCCGCCCTCGCCCTCGTCGCCGAGTCGGTCGCCAGCCCGGAGCGCTACCACCGGGGCAACTTCGTCGGCAGCCTGAACCTCCTCGACGCGATGCGGGCCGCGGGGGTGCCGCGCCTGGTCTTCTCCTCCACCTGCGCCGTCTACGGGGAGCCGGAGGAGGTCCCGATCTCCGAGCGGACCCCGACCAACCCGGTCAACTCCTACGGCAACTCGAAGCTCGCGGTCGACCGGATGATCGGCGACGAGTGCCGCGCCCACGGGCTCGGGGCGGTCTCGCTGCGCTACTTCAACGTCGCCGGCGCGAGCGGGGAGTGCGGCGAGGACCATCGCCCCGAGACGCACATCATCCCGCTGATCCTCCAGGCCGCCGCCGGGACGCGCGAGCACTTCTCGATCTTCGGCACGGACTACGCGACGCCCGACGGGACGGCGATCCGCGACTACATCCACATCGAGGACCTCGCCGAGGCGCATCTGCTCGGGCTCCTGGCTGCCGAGCCCGGCCGCCACGACATCTACAACCTGGGCAACGGGACGGGCTTCTCGGTGCGGGAGATGGTCGAGGCCGCGGCGGCGGTCACCGGCGTCGACATCCCGGTGCGCGAGGAGGGCCGCCGCGCCGGCGATCCCCCGGTCCTCGTCGCCGCCAGCGCGAAGATCCGCGACGAGCTGGGCTGGACGGCGGCCAAGCCCGAGATCGAGACGATGATCGCCGACGCCTGGGCGTGGGCCCAGGCGCACCCCAAGGGCTACGAGGCTTAGCGTCCCGATTCAGGCGCGAGCGCCTCGAGCGCCGCGGCGAGGACCCGCTCGGGCGCCTGCGCCGCGTCGAGCACGACGAACCGCTCCGGCTCGGCCGCGGCCAGCGCGTCGTAGGCCCGGGCGATCGCGGCGAAGAAGGGGTCCGCCTCGCGCTCGAGCCGGTCGGGCGCCTC
>CALMNS010000741.1 GCA_937871635.1 uncultured Solirubrobacter sp. | reverse complement strand
CGCTCGGGCCGCTCGCGCTGCTCGACCTCGTCGGGCTCGACGTCGCGGCGGCGATCGGCGAGGCGATCGGCCACCCGGCGCCGGCGCCCGTTCACGCGCTGATCGCCGAGGGGCGGCTCGGGCGCAAGACGGGCGGCGGCTTCCTCGCGCCGCCGGCCTGACCCGGCACACCGCGCGTCCGCTCACGTTCTGCCGACCCTTCTCTCGAAGCTGCTCGCCGACACGTCGATCAGGGTGAACGCGGTCTGCCCCGGCTTCGTCCAGACCGACCTGACGCCGATCAGCCGCGAGCAGGCGCCGGTCACGGCCGCGGAGGCGGCCCGGGTTGTCGTGCGCTACGCGCTCGCCGACGAGCCCGGCCCGACGGGCGGCTTCTTCGACCACGAGGCCGCCGTCGCCTGGTAGCGCCGCGGAGACACGAGGGGCCCGGCTCGCTCCCCGCCAGCCGGGCCCCCGTATCTGGTCGATCCTCCCCAGGATCTCCCTCTCTCCTCCTCAACCGCCGAAGCGGCTGGTGGCCCGCCCCACGGTAGCGCGGAAATCGACCGCGTGCAATTCCGCACAAGGTTGCGAAACGCAACTCAGCCGGCGGCGACGGAGCCCCCGCCCGAAACGGCGCGGCGCTCGCGGATGCGGACCGCCTCGATGCGGTTCTCGCGGACGGACTCCACCCGGATCGAGTAGCCGTCGTGCTGCACGGTGTCCCCTCGCTTGGGCAGCCTCCCCAGCTCGCCGAACACGAAGCCGCCGACCGAGTTGAACGCGTCGGAGTCGGCCGGGAGCTCGAGGCCGTAGTCGGTCAGATCGGTGATCGCGACGTGACCGCGGACGAACCAGTCGCCGTTGGCGAGCTGGCGCACCGCGCCGCCGAGGGGGTCCGTCTCGTCGTCGATCTCCCCGACGACCTCCTCGATGATGTCCTCGACGGTGACGATCCCGACCGTGCGGCCGTACTCGTCGATGACCACCGCGAGCGAGGTGCGCTGGCGCTGCAGGTCGGCCAGCAGGTCGTCGAGCGGCTTGGTCTCCGGGACGATCGGGGCCTCGCGCACCTTGGCCTCGAAGGAGCCGTGCGGCCCCTCCTTCATGAGCAGCTCGGCGAGCGCATTGGCGTGGACGATGCCCTTGACCCGGTCCTGGTTGTCGTCCTCGGTGACCACCACCCGCGTGTGCCCCGTGGCGATGCAGCGGCGCAGCGCGGTTTCGATGTCCTCGGAGAGGTCCACCGTGACGACGGCCGGCGCCGGGGTCATCACCTGGCGCGCCTGCTGCTCGTGGAGGTGGAAGACGCCGGTGAGCATGCCGGCCTCGTTCGGCTCGAGGTCGCCGCCCGAGAGCGACTGGGCGATGAGCACCTTGAGCTCCTCGGGCGAGGAGCCCTCCTCGAACTCGCCGCTCGTGTTGATGCCGACCACCCGCAGCATCGCGTTCGACACGCCGTTGAGCAGGGCGATGAAGGGGGAGAAGATCCGCGTGAACAGCTCGAGCGGCCGGGCGACGCGCCGGGCGACGCCTTCGGCCTTGTTGATCGCGAAGATCTTCGGGACCTGCTCGCCGATCGTGATGTGCAGTGAGGTGGTGATCAGGTAGGCGAGGAAGAGCGAGATGGCCAGGGTGACGCCCTCGGGCAGCGACTCGCCGAGGAGCCCCTCGAAGATCTGCGCCACCGCGGGCTCACCGAGGAAGCCGATGCCCAGCGAGGTCAGGGTGATCCCGAGCTGGCAGGCGGCGAGGTAGCGGGAGAGGTCGTCGAGCTGGCGCAGGACGACCTGGGCCCCGCGGACGCCCTGCTCGGCCTCCTCCTCCAGCCGCGAGCGGCGCGCGCGCACGAAGGCGAACTCGGCGGCCACGAAGAAGCCGTTGAGCAGCACGAGGACGAAGACCGCGACGAGGAGGAGCGCGGTCAAGGTGCGGGCCGGGGGCCGGGAGCAGCGGCGCAGACGGGCTGCGCGCCGCTACTTCGAGAGGGTTCGTCGTCGGGCATCAGGGCGACGCTCGGAAGGTAGCAGCGAATATCGTGTGCGACGACCATGCGGATCGTCTCCCTCGTCCCCTCCGCCACCGAGACCCTGTTCGCCCTGGGCGTGGGCGACCAGGTGGTGGCCGTCACCCACGAGTGCGACTTCCCGGTGGAGGCGCAGGACCTCCCGAAGGTCACGCGCGACCGGCTGCCCCCGGGCCTCGAGGCGGACGAGATCGACGCCGCGGTCCGGGCGCTGACCGAGCAGGGCGAGTCGATCTACGACCTCGACGAGCCCGCGCTCCGCGACCTCGCTCCCGACCTCATCGTCACCCAGGCCCTGTGCGCGGTCTGCGCCGTCTCGGCCGACGACGTCCGGGCCGTCGCCGAGCGGCTCGCGACCCCGCCGCAGGTGGTCTCGCTCGATCCGACCACCCTGGGCGAGGTGCTCGCCGACGTGCGCATCCTCGGGGAGGCGGTGGGGGTCCTCGAGGCCGCCGAGGCGCTGATCGCCGACGCCGCCGAGCGGATCGACCGCGTGCAGGCCGCGGTGGCCGACGCGCCGATGGTCTCCGTGGCGGCCCTCGAGTGGCTCGACCCCGTCTACGCGGCCGGCCACTGGACGCCGCAGCTCATCGAGTACGCGGGCGGGATCGACGTGCTCGGGCTGGCCGGCGAGCACTCCGAGCGGGTCACCTGGGAGCAGGTGGCGGCCGCCCGGCCGGAGGTCATCGTCGCCATGCCGTGCGGGTACGGGGCCGAGCGGGCGCAGGAGGAGGCCTACACCTACGGGGACGAGCTCGCCGAGGTCGGCGCCCAGCGCGTCGTGGCGGTGGACGCGAGCGCCTACTTCTCCCGGCCCGGGCCCCGCCTCGTCGACGGCCTCGAGCTCCTGGCGCGGATCCTGCACCCGGCCGAGACGACCGCCCTGCCGACGGCCGGGGAGCCCGTGCCGGTGCTCCTCTAGTGGCCCGCGCGGAGCGGACGATCGACATCGACGCCGCACCCGCCGACTGCTGGGCGGTGCTGGCCGACTTCGAGCGCTGGCCGGAGTGGCAGCCCGCGGTCGAGCGCGTCGAGGTGGTCGAGCGTGACGCTGGGGGCGCCCTCGTGGCCTTCGAGGCCGACGCGAAGGTCCGGCGCCTGCGCTACCGGGCCCGCTACCTCCTCGAGGCGCCCGAGCGGATGACCTGGGAGCTCGTCGACGGCGACGTCAAGTCGGGGGGCGGGGAGTTCCGGCTCGAGCCGCTCGGGACGGGCCGCACCCGGGCGGTCTACCGGCTCGAGACGGACCTCGGCTTCTTCGTCCCCGGGCCGCTGATGCGCCGCGGCGCAGAGCTCCTCATGCGGGGGGTGACGGCCGGGCTCAAGCGGCGGGCGGAGGCCGGCTAGCCATCGCGCTCGCCGTCGCGGACGCCGAGGATCAGGTCGCGGACGGCGGCCGGCTGGGACAGGAAGGGGTGGTGGCCGGCGTCGATCTCCACGACCCTGCCCGCCCGACCGGCGAACTGACGCTGCCGTTCGGCGGGGGTGCCCCGGTCCTGCGCGCAGACGAGGTAGGTCGAGGCCACCTGCTGCCAGGCCGCTGACCGCACCGGCTGCTCGAGGACCGCCAGGCTCTGCCGGGCCGTCTTGTCGGTGGCCTGTCGCTGGATCTCCGGGTCGCAGTCCTGGAGGAACGTCTCCGCCAGGGCGTCCGGCCGGACGGTGAACGTGCCGCCTTCGGGATCGATCTCGAGAAACGGGGCGGGCTCCTCGCCGCCGAACGAGGAGAGGCTCTCCCCGACCTCCGGCAGGTAGCTGGACACGAGCAGCAGATGGCGCACGGCGTCGAGGCCCGCCGCTGCCTCAGCGATGACGATGCCGCCGTAGCTGTTGGCGACCACGACGGTCGGCTCATCGCTGGCCGTCAGCACTGCCCGGACCGCGGCGACATCCTCAACCAACCCCGGTCCTTGCGCGCCCGTCGGCTCACCCGTCTCGCCGCAGCTCGGCAGCGCGGGCGCCTCGCTGGCGACGTCCCGCTCGCCCAGCAGCTCAGCGGTCCGGTGCCACCACCACGACCCGTCCTTGACGCACGCCCCGTGCACGAAGACAACCCTCACCGCGACCTCCCCCGTCCCGTTCCGATCAGCTGAGCGAACCACGGTAGACGTACCACTCGTTACGTGAAAAGGTGGCGCGACGATGGGCAGGCGTCCCCAACCACTCATCAGGCAGCGGCTCCTCGAGGCGTGCACCGACTACGCGCTCGAGCACGGGCTCCCCGACCGCCTCGGACCGCTGGCCGACGCCGCGGGCACCTCGAGCCGGATGCTCGTCTACCACTTCGGAACCCGTGACGGACTGCTCCGCGAGATCCTCGGACAGGCCCGGCACCGCCAGGTCGAGGCCTTCACCGAGCTGCTGCGCGTCCGAACCGAAGAGCCCTATCCCGCGACCTTGAGCCACGCATGGTCGGCAATGACCGGACCGTACGGGCGGCCCTACCTCCAGATGTTCGGCCGCCTGCACGACACCGCGGGCGAACCCCTGTGGCCGGGCTTCCGGCGCACCGCGACCACCGACTGGCTCGCGCCCCTCGAAGCGGGCATGCGCAGCCTCGGCCGCCCCGAGCTGGCCACCGTCGTGCTCGCCGTCATTCGCGGCCTGCTCATGGACCTCGACGCCACCGGCGACGCCGCGCGAACCCACGAGGCGTTCCACCACTTCCTCGCCACCATCGACAGCGCCTGACCGCCGAGTGACCCGGCGAGGCGCTCAGCAGACGAGCCTGCTCGCAACCTGACGTTCACCGGCAGGTCAGCGCGCGGGTCTACGGAACGTCGAGTCCGGCCAGGCGCTCGGGATCGGAGAGCGCGTCGATCGCGACGACCCGCCCTCCGCGCACCGTGAAGGCCATCACCGCGAAGACCTCGCCGGGCGGTGTCACCACCACCCCGGCGACGCCGTTGACGAGCGCGGGCCGCACCCAGAGTGCGAGGCTTGCGTAGGTCATCGCCCTGGCCGCCACCGCCTCTGCGCCCTCGACGAGGGCGTTGGCCGCCGGTCGCAGGAGGCCGCCATCGGAGCGCAGCACGACCTCGGGGTCAAGGACGGCCACCAGGTCCTCGAAGCGCCCGTCGCGGGCCGCGGCGAAGAACGCGTCGACGACCTCCCGCTGCGCGCCGAGGTCGACGTCGGGTGCGGTCGGCACCGCGTCCATGCGGGCGCGCGCCCGACTCGCCAGCTTCCGCGTCGCCGCGGGCTGGCGGCCCACCAGGGGAGCGATCTCCTCGAAGGGCACGCCGAACATGTCGTGCAGCACGTACGCCAGGCGCTCGCCGGGCTTCAGCGTCTCGAGCACCGCCTGCAGCGCCAGCCCGACCGAGTCACCCAACAGCGCCTCCTGCTCGGGGTCGGCGCCCTCGACGCTTGAGACGATCGGCTCGGGCACGTACGGACCGAGCGGCTCCTCGCGCCGCGTCCTGCGCGTGCGAAGCATGTCGAGGCAGATACGAGCCGTCACGGTGGTCAGCCAGCTGCCCAGGTTCTCGATCGCGTCGTCGCCAGTGCCGGCCAGACGCAACCAGGTCTCCTGGACCGCGTCGTCGGCTTCGCTGAGCGAGCCGAGCATCCGGTAGGCCACTGCGCGCAGGCGGCCCCGATGCTGCTCAAAGCGCCTGGCCAGCTCCTGCGCTGAGGACTCGTGACCCGCCATCGGTCACATCTTGGCGGCGCCGGACGTCAACCGAGTGACAGCGCACACCGCGGCGGCGCCGAGCCCGGCGCCGGGAAAAGGACAGACGATGCAGACCGAGAACAGAAACCAGAGGATCGCGGTCACGGCAGCCACCGGACGGGTCGGATCGCCTCTCGTCGAGATCCTCGAGCAGCGCGGACACGAGGTGGTCCCCATCGCGCGCTCCAGGGGTGTCGACGTGGTCAGCGGCGAGGGTCTCGCCGAGGCGCTCGCCGGGGTCGAGACCATCATCGACACGGCCACCGGGCCCTCGCCCGACCAGGAGGAGGCGACGGCGTTCTTCGTCGCTTCGGCACGCAACCTCCAGCGAGCCGGCGCAGACGCCGGGGCGGGCCGGATCGTCGTCGTCTCGATCATCGGCATCGACAAGTTCAAGGGCGGCTACAACGCGGCGAAGGTGGCGCAGGAGCAGACGCTGCTCGAAGGCCCGCTCCCGGTCCGGATCGTTCGCGCGGCCCAGTTCCACGAGTTCGTCGATCAGCTGGTCGGGTGGATGATCCGGGACGGCGTCGCCTACCTGCCCGAGATGCGCACGCAGCTCGTGGCCGCCCGCGTCGTCGCCGAAGCGCTCGCCGACGCGGCCGAGGAGCCGGAGATCGAGAACGGCAGGATCACCGAGGTCGCCGGCCCGCAGGAGGAGCGTCTCGCCGGTGCGGCGGCAGCGCTCTTCGCCAGCCGGGGTGACTTGTTCGAGATCCGCGAGGGCCGCCAGCCCGGCGACCCGGACGGCACGGCCTATGCGGAGGGCGCCGCGCTGCCGAACCCGGGCGCGAAGCTCGCGGGCCCCAGCTTCGGGGAGTGGCTTCGGGCGGCCTAGCTCTAGCTAGGCGAAGGGGGCCGTCGCCGCGAACAGCGACCCGGCGACGGCCAGCAGGCCGACGAGCGCGCACCCGGCGATGGCCACGAGCTGCGGGGCGCGCCGCCGCGCGACCCCCTCGATGACCGCCGCGGCGGCGACGCCGGCCACGAGCCCGCCGACGTGGCCGCCGATCGAGATGTTGAGGCCCGGCAGGAAGCCGATGGCAAGGTTG
>CALMNS010000740.1 GCA_937871635.1 uncultured Solirubrobacter sp. | reverse complement strand
GCAGCCAGTAGGTGCCGTGCGCGCGCTCGGTCTCGACCCGCCCGGCCGCCCCGGTCGCGGCGAACGCCCCGGCGACCCACTCGGCCGCCTCGCGCTCGCCCGGCGAGGCGGAGGGACGCTCGATCGCGGAAAGCGCCTCGACGGTCCGGCGCAGGCGGTCGACGTCGGGCGGCATCGCAGCGCCGGAAGATAGCCTTCGCCGCCTCATGGCCACGGATCCCGACTGCCTCTTCTGCAAGATCGTCGCGGGCGACCTGCCCTCGACGCGCGTCTACGAGGACGACCGGACGGTCGCCTTCATGGACATCAACCCGGGAACCCGCGGCCACCTCCTCGTGGTCCCGCGCGCCCACGCGCGCGACCTGCTGGCCATCGAGGCGGGAGACCTCGCCGCGGTGGCCCACACGGGCCAGCGCCTCGCGGCGCTGCAGCTCGAGCGTCTCGGCGCCGACGGGGTCAACCTCCTCAACTCCTGCGGCTCGGCGGCGTGGCAGACCGTCTTCCACTTCCACCTGCACGTCATCCCGCGCTACGCCGACGACCCGCTCAGGCTGCCCTACACCCCCGCCCCGGGCGACGAGGCCGAGATCGCCGCCGCGGCGGCGGAGCTGGCGGCATGAGCGGGGGGCCGGTCGCCCTCACGCGCGAGGGCGGCCTGGCGGTGGTCCGCTGGAGCGCCCCGCCGCTCAACCTGTTCGACGAGCCGATGTTCGCCGGCCTCGAGGCGGCGGTCGAGGCCCTGGAGGCCGACCTCCCGCGCGCGGTCCTCTTCGCCTCGGAGGGGAAGGTCGTCTCCGCGGGAGTCGACGTGCGCACCGTCTTTAGTCCGCTCGTTGGCGACGCCGAGGGCGGCAAGGCGCTGTGGCGCCGGCTGATCGCGCTCACCCGCCGCGTGGAGGCGCTCGAGTGCCCCACCGTCCTCGCCGCCCACGGGCTCTGCCTCACCGCGGCCTTCGAGCTCGCCCTCGCCTGCGACCTGATCCTCGCCGCGCGGTCGGCCAGCTTCGGGCTGGTGGAGAC
>CALMNS010000739.1 GCA_937871635.1 uncultured Solirubrobacter sp. | reverse complement strand
GCGGCTGGGCGCTCGCCTCCCACCCCGACGCCGAGGAGGCCGCGCGCCGCCTGCTGGCCCGGCCCCGCACGCCGACGCTGACGCCGGCCCAGGCCGAGACGCTGTCGATCGTCGCCTACCTGCAGCCCGTCTCGCGCCCCGAGGTGGCGCGGATCCGCGGCGTGGCGTCGGAGTCGGCCACCGCCGCGCTCGTCGAGCGCGGGGTGATCGAGGAGGCCGGCCGGTCGCAGTTCGGCGCGGTCCTGTACCGCACCACCCCGGGGTTCCTGCGCGCCTTCGGCCTCGCGTCGCTCGAGGAGCTCCCCGATCCCGGCCGCTGGGATCCCTCGCCCGAGGAGGAGGCGAGCCTGCGCGATCGGCTGCTCAAGGCGGGCGAGGCGCGCGGCGCGGCGCCAGGCGCGTGAAGACGCGCTCCTCAGGTTTCGCCGCGCCCGTCCGGCGGGAACTCGACCCAACATGGTGCCCGTCGCCCTCACCATCTTCGGCCTTGTCGTCGGAGCCCTGCTCCTCCTCCTCTACGCGCCGGTCGGGATCCCGATCATCGTCATCGCGCTCATCGGCCTCGTCGTCGCGCTGACCCGCTCGCGCAAGGGCGGCGAGCCGCTCGGGACCGTCGAGCGCTCCAAGCGCGGCGAGCCCACGGGCCGCCCGCGGCCCGCGACGACGGGTCCCGAGACCGCGAACCACCGCCAGGGCCAGGTTTAGCCGGTCTAGGCGGCGCGGGCGGCGAGCTGCCCGCACGCCGCGTCGATGTCCTGCCCGCAGGTGAGGCGGACGGTGGCGCGCAGGCCGTGCTCCTCGAGCACGGCGCGGAAGGTGGCGATCGCCGCCCGTGAGGAGCCCTCGTAGCCCGTGCCCGTCGGGTTGTAGGGGATCAGGTTGACCTTGTAGATCCTCGGGTCGAGGAGCTCGGCGAGGCGACGGGCCTGTGGAGGGGCGTCGTTGACCCCGGCGAGCATCAGGTACTCGACGAACACCTGCCGCCGGCGCCGCTCGTAGTGCTCCGCGCAGGCGGCGAGCACCTCCTCGAGCGGGTAGCGGTCGTTGACCGGCATGATCTGCGTGCGCAGCGCGTCCTCGGGGGCGTGGAGCGACAGGGCGAGGCGGATCGGCAGGTCGGACTCCGTCAGCCGGCGAATCCCGGGTACCCACCCGACCGTCGAGATGCCCGTCCGGCGGTGGGTGATGCCCACCTCGGGCAGGCGCCGGGACGCGTCGAGCACGTGGTCGAGGTTCATCATCGGCTCGCCCATGCCCATGAAGACGAGGTGGTCGACCGGCTCGATGCGCCGGAAGTGCAGCACCTGGTCGAGGATCTCCGACGCGGTCAGGTTGCGGCCGAACTTCATGGTGCCGGTCGCGCAGAACGTGCAGGTCAGCGGGCAGCCGGACTGCGAGGAGACGCAGACGGAGCGCCGCCCGTCGCGGTAGCGCATGAGCACCGCCTCGACCGCGCGGCCGTCGCCCGTGCGGAAGAGGGCCTTGACCGTGCCGTCCGCCGACCGCGCCTCGCGCTCGAGGGCGAGCGAGGAGAAGGGCACCTCCGCGGCCAGCCGATCGCGCAGGCCGGCCGGCAGATCGGTCATCGCCTCGTAGCCCGTGGCCCCGCGCGCCGCCCAGCGCCAGACCTGCCGCGCCCGGAAGGCGGGCTGGCCCGTCGCGTTCAGGGTCTCGTCGAGGAGGCGCAGATCCACATGAGCCATAGTGGCATCCCTCCCATGCGCCTGGCCAAGTACCTCGCTCACGCCGGCGTCGCGTCCCGCCGCCGCGCCGAGCTCGTCATCGCCGCGGGGCGCGTCACCGTGGACGGGCGGAGGGTCCAGGACCCGGCTCGCGACGTCGATGACTCCAACGACGTCCGCGTCGACGGCGACCGGGTCCGCACCGCCGGCCACGCCCGCGTGGTCTACGCGGTCAACAAGCCGGCCGGGGTCGTCTCCACCGCGCGCGACCCCGCGGGCCGCCCGACCGTCGTCGAGCTCGTCGACTCGCCCGAGCGCCTGTACCCCGTCGGCCGCCTCGACGCCGATTCGACCGGCCTGATCCTCCTCACGAACGACGGTGAGCTCGCCTACGCGCTCACCCACCCGTCCTTCGAGGTCCCGAAGACCTACCGCGCCGTCGTGCGCAACCCGCCGGTCCGCGAGCGGGCGATCAACCAGCTCCGGCACGGGGTCGAGCTCGACGACGGGATGACCGCGCCCGCCGAGGCCGAGAAGCTGGGGCCGGGCGAGATCGAGCTGACGATCCACGAGGGGCGCAAGCGCCAGGTCAAGCGGATGTGCGAGGCGATCGGGCACCGGGTCAAGAAGCTCGAGCGCACGGGCTTCGGCCCGCTCGAGCTCGGACGGCTCGCGCAGGGCGGGCACCGGCGGCTCACCGAGCAGGAGATCGAGGCGCTGCGGGCCTCCGGGCGGCGCGACGCGGTCCCCGCC
>CALMNS010000738.1 GCA_937871635.1 uncultured Solirubrobacter sp. | reverse complement strand
GGCGCGGGGGATGCTTGGCGCCGCCGTCGTCGCGCGGATCGTCGACCGGCTCCGGCTCGGCGCGGATCGCCCACCAGATCAGCCAGCAGGCAGCGAGGAGGGGCACCTTGAGCGCGACAAACAGGTACACCATCGTCCACTCCATCCCCCGCGACCCTACCCCCCGTGGCAAGGGCCGAGGCGCCGGGCGCTGATCCGGCGCGCCATCTTCGCCGCAGACCCTCCTGATGCTCCGCCCCCGAACCGTCGTCTGCGCGCTCGCCCTGCTCGGAACAGGGGCGGCCGCGCCGGCCGCCGACGCCGCCCGGACGCGGACCGTCGTGCTCGAGGACATCGCCTTCTCGCCGGAGGTCGCCCGCCTCGCGCGCGGAGATCGCGTGCGCTGGGTGTGGCGAGACGGCGCCACGCCGCACAACGTCCGCTCCCGCGGCGCCCGTCGCTTCCAGGGCTCGACCACCAAGGTCGAGGGCAGCCACACCGTCCGCTTCGCGAGGGCGGGCGTGTACCGCTACGTCTGCACGATCCATCTCGGGATGGCCGGAAAAGTCGTGGTGCGCTGATCCGGGCCGGGCGGGGCCGCGTTAACCGCCCTGTACGTCAGCAGCCAAACCACACGGGGGTCTGTTCCCAGCATGTCCAAGCTTGATCTGCAGCACATCGACGTCGACGGCGCCATCCAGGAGACGGCCGATGCCGCCGGCATGGATCGTCGCGACCTGCTCCGCAACGGCGCCCTGGCCGGAGGCGGCCTCGTCGCCGGCTCGGCGTTCTTCGGGATCCTCTCGCCCGCCGAGGCCGCGATCTCGACCCGGCGCAAGTCGAAGGCCAACGACGTCAAGATCCTCAACTTCGCGCTCACCCTCGAGTTCCTCGAGGCCGAGTTCTACAAGCAGGCGCTCGCCAACAAGGTCGCCGGCAACGACGCCGTGCTGCAGAAGTTCAACGAGGTCGTCGCCGACCACGAGGCCAAGCACGTCACGTTCCTGCGCGGCGTCCTCGGCCGTGCCGCGGTCAAGAAGCCGTCCTTCGACTTCGGCACCGCGGTCTCGAACCGCGACGAGTTCAAGGTCACCGCCCAGACGCTCGAGGACGTCGGCGTGTCGGCGTACGCCGGGCAGGGCCCGAACATCCTCCAGAAGGCCGTGGTGCAGGGCGCGCTCTCCATCCACTCGGTCGAGGCGCGCCACGCCGCGTGGATCCGCTTCATCAACGGCGGCGGGCTGCCCACCGCGGCCAACGCCGCGCTGCCGGCCCCGGCGACGTTCGACCGGCGCCGCACGGAGAACCAGGTCCTGGCGCTCGCCGGGCCCTTCATCGAGAGCTAGGCCGGAGACGGGCCTCGCGCCCCGACACGGCTGGCACACGGCGGAGCGGCCCGGCAGGGGGTCGCTCCGCCGTTCGTCGTTCTAGGCCACCGGCTGGGGCGCGAACGTCGTCATGCGGCCGAGGGCGTCGACGCGCTCGGTGACCTCGTCGAGCGTGACCGTCGCGGTCCGCTCCGTCCCGAACGCCTCGACGTTGAAGGAGGCGAGCGCGGTGCCGTGGGCCATTGCGCGGCGCAGCAGCTCGTCGTCGGGCGGTCCGTCGGTCGCGTGGGCGGCCACGTAGCCCATGAAGCCGCCGGCGAAGGTGTCGCCAGCGCCCGTCGGGTCGACCACGTCGGCGGTCGGGAAGGCGGGCAGGGCGAACACGCCGTCGGCGGTGAACATCGAGGCTCCGTACTCGCCCTGCTTGGCCACGACGACGCTCGGCCCCATCGCGAGGGCTTCGCGCGCGGCGCGCACGAGGTTCGGCTCGTCGGTGAGCTGCTTGATCTCGGCGTCGTTGACGATCAGGCAGTCGACGAGGCCGATCGTCCGCACGAGCGACGCGTGGGCGATGTCGATCCACAGGTTCATCGAGTCCATGGCCGTGAAGCGCGCCGCGTCGCACTGCTCGCGGACGGTGCGCTGCAGGTCGGGCTGGATGTTGGCCAGGAACAGGTGGTCGGCGGCCGCCGACGCGGCGGAGAGCTTCGGCTCGAAGGCCTCGAAGACGTTGAGGTCGGTCTGCAGGGTCTCGCGCTGGTTGACGTCGCGCGCGTAGCGCCCCGACCAGAAGAACGTCCGGCCGCCGGCGACCTGCTCGATGTCGTCGGTGACGACCCCCCGGTCGCGCAGGACGGCGTACTCGGCCTCCCCGAAGTCGTCGCCGACCGGTCCGACCACCCGCGTCTCGGCGAACAGGGCGGAGGCGAGCGCGAAGTGGACGGCGGAGCCGCCGAGGAGCCGCGGGCGCGAGCCGGCGGGGGTCTCGACGGCGTCGAAGGCGATGGAGCCGACGACGGTCAGGGAGGAGGGCATGGGTCGGAGGATATGGTCCGCCCGCATGCGAGCCGTCCAGATCACCGAGTTCGGCGGGCCCGACACGCTGCGGCTCGCGGAGGACGTCGCCAAGCCGGAGCCCGCCGAGGGCCAGGTCCTCATCCGCGTCACCCGCGCCGGGATCAACTTCGCCGACACCCTCGCGCGCGAGAACGCCTACCTGGCCAAGTACGAGCTGCCGCTGATCCCCGGGTCGGAGGTGGCGGGCGTCGTCGAGGGCGGCGAGCGCGACGGCCGGCGCGTGGCGGCCCTGGTGGGTACGGGCGGCTACGCCGAGTACGCGGTGGCCGCGGCCGACCAGGTCGTCCCGATCCCCGACGGCGTCTCGGACGGGACGGCCCTGGCCATCCTCCTGCAGGGCCTGACCGCCTGGCACCTGTACCGGACCTCGGCCAAGCTCGGGGAGGGCGAGTCCGTCGTGGTCATCGCCGCGGCCGGCGGGGTCGGCACGCTGGCCGTCCAGCTCGCCAAGCCGTTCGGCGCGGGTCGCGTGATCGCCACCGCCTCCACTCCTGAGAAGCGCGAGCTCGCGCTTTCGCTCGGCGCCGACGCCGCGGTGGACCCCGAGGTCGACGACCTCGCCGGGGCGCTGCGCGAGGCCAACGGCGGAGCCCGGGTCGACGTCGTGCTCGAGATGACCGGCGGCCGGGTGTTCGACGAGTGCCTCAAGGCGCTCGCGCCGCTCGGGCGGCTCGTCACCTACGGACTCGCCTCCCGGGAGGGCAACCAGGTCTACAACGGCTCGCTGATGAAGCGCTCCCACGGGGTCATCGGCTTCTGGCTCATGCACGTGCTCGGGAGGCCCGGGGGCGTCCGCGAGCCGCTGACCGAGCTCTTCGGCCGGGTGGCCGACGGGTCGCTGCGCGTCGTCGAGGGCGAGACCTACGGGCTCAGCGAGGTGCGCCGGGCCCACGAGGATCTCCAGGCGCGGCGCACGAGCGGGAAGCTGACGCTCGATCCGGCGCGGTAGCCGCGCGTCCCTAGACCCGCAGCCGCCCCGCCACCCGCTCCACCCGCGCGTCGTCGAAGCCCTCGACGCCGGCGAGCTCGGCGAGCTCGGCGAACGGCCCTCGCG
>CALMNS010000737.1 GCA_937871635.1 uncultured Solirubrobacter sp. | reverse complement strand
GGGCCCGGCCGGCCCTCCGTCGTCGTCCAGAACGCGCGGCAGGCGAGCTGGCGCAGCCAGCGCAGGCGCGCCGGGGTGGCCGGCGCGTCGTCGACGTCGGCGAACCACTTCGCGAAGGTCCCGTAGAGCTTGAGCTGGTCGATGGTCTGCCCCGCGCCGACCTCGCGCAGCTCGGGCGGGCGGTCGGCGGTGAGGACGAGCAGCGGCACCCGTGCCTCGTGCGCCTCGATGACCGCGGGCGCGTAGTTGGCGGCGGCGGTGCCCGACGTGCAGGCCAGGGCGGCCGGCACGCCGCTCGCCTTGGCCAGGCCGAGGGCGTAGAACCCGCCCGAGCGCTCGTCGAGGTGGGAGGAGGCGCGGATCCGCTCGTCGGCCACCAGCGAGAAGACGAGCGGGGTCGAGCGCGACCCGGGCGACGTGCACGCCTCGCGCAGGCCGCAGCGGACGAGCTCGTCGACGAGCGCGCGCAGGCCGAGGTAGGTGTCCTGCGCCGGCACCCACCGCACGCTACCCGGGTGCGCCGGCGGCCGGTGACTCCTCCTTCGCTCGCGGTGGGCTGCGCTCCGTTACGGGGTGGCGGAGTCCGTGGACTGGTCCATGACGTAGATGGTGGCCCCGCCCGGGTCCTGGTAGGTGGCCACGAAGCCGCCGGGGATCTCCGAAGGCTCCTCGACTACGGCGAGCGTCTGCGGGCGCGCGGCGTGGAAGGCCTCGACGCTGTCGACGACGAACAGCGGCCCGACGGGGGCGTCGATCGTTGGCGTCGAGCATGAGCTGCACGTCGCTGCCCGGCAAGGCCAGGGCAACGGTTGTGTCGCCCTCCCGCCATAGCTCGGTGAAGCCCAGGCCATCGCGGTAGAGCGGGAGCGAGGCGTTCAGGTCAGAGGTCGGGACGAACAGGAACTCGAGTCTCACGGCGGGCACCTCCATCTCGTAGTCTGATTGCTGCAGAGCATAATCAGATTATGCGCGAGTGGCTTCCCATATCGAGCTCCCCGAAGGGCAGGCTTGCGCTCGCGGCGGTCAAGGCGTTCGGAGCACGCCCCTTCGACGAGGTCACGGTCACTGGGCTGGCGGCGGCGGCGGAGGTCACCACCGGCGCGCTCTACCACCACTTCGGCAGCAAGCTCGGGCTGTACGGCTTCGTGCGAGAGGACGTCGAGCGGCGCCTGCTCGATCGGATGGAGGGCGCGGCCGCGGGAGCCGGAGATGAGGTCGATCGCTCCGCGGCCATGAGGGCCGCGCTGCTCGTCGGGTTCGACTTCGCCGTCCGTGAGGGCTTCCTTCAGATCCTGGGAGCACCGCCCGCGGGAGCCGAGCGGGACCGGCTCGCCGAGATGTTGAGCGCGACTACGGACCCGGCGTCCCCGGTTCTCGGGCGCGTTCTCGCAGCAGCGTGGCGGGCTGCGCTGGTCGCCGTCGCCGAAGGCGCTGACCCGCAGTCCGCTCGCGCGGTGCTCGCCACGTTCGAGTTCCGCACCCCGTCATGAACGAACGTTGCCCGGTGCGTCCGGTTGTGCTCGGGCGCGTCCGGTGCGCGTAGGCTGCGCCGCCGTGCTCGTCCTCCTGCACGGCTTCACCCAGACGGGTGCGGGCTGGGCCGCGGTCCGTGCCGCCCTGGGGCCCGGCGTGGAGGTCCGGACGCCCGATCTCCGGGGCCACGGGACGGCATCGGACGCCCGGCCGGTCAGGCTCGAGGCGGTGCTCGCCGACCTCGACCCGCTCGTCCCGCCGGGCGCGGTCCTCGCCGGCTACTCGATGGGCGGCCGCATCGCGCTGCACTTCGCGCTCGCCCACCCGGGGCGGCTGGCCCGTCTCGTGCTGATCGCCGCGAGCCCGGGCCTGGCCGGCGCGGAGG
>CALMNS010000736.1 GCA_937871635.1 uncultured Solirubrobacter sp. | reverse complement strand
CCCGCACCCAGGACGAGCGGCCGGCGTGGCGCCCCGAGCAGGCGCTCGACGCCGAATCGGCGCTCGAGGCGATCTGCGCGGCGCCCGCCTGGCTCGCGCACGAGGAGCACCGGCGAGGGCGGCTCGTCCCGGGGTGGGACGCCGACCTCGTGGTGCTCTCGCGCGATCCCGTCGCGTGCCCGGCGGACGAGCTCGCCGACGTCCGGGTCGAGGCGACCATGGTGGGCGGGGCGTGGACCTTCGTGGCCGCGGACTCGCCGATCGCGGCGGCGCTCTAAGGCGCCGACGTCGGAGGCTCCACCGCGCGGGGGCCGGGTCCGCGTCGGTCCCGCCCCTGCTCGCGCCACGGCGCTTCGAGCTCTGCGGTGGTCGGAGCGGGTCCGGGGAGCTCGGGCGCGGTTCGCAGCGCGAGCCCCTGCACGGCCAGGGCGAGGTACCGGGCGCGCAGCGCCGCCGTCCGCTCGACGTCCGCCGCGGTGAGCCCGCTGATCTGCGTCACGATCAACGTCAGATCCGCCCCGGTGACGTCCTCGCGGAGCTCGCCGGCCTCGGCGGTCCGCTCGACGAGCGCCTGCATCGCCTCGTTCGCCTCGTGGGCCAGCTCGAAGAGCTCCGGTTCGGGAACGAAGGAACCGAGCAGGGCACCGAGCCGGGGCGTTCCTGACGCGAGGTACCAGCGAAGGAACCCCACGAGCGCCTCCCATGGCGCCCCGGGCGACTCGAGGGCCGCGAGCGCGGCGTCGCGGATGCGCGTCATCCCACTCCGGCACACCTCGGTGAGCAGCGCGGCCTTGTTCGGGTACCGGCGGTAGAGCGAGGCCTGCCCGACGCCGGCGCGATCGGCGACCGCGGTCATCGGCGCTCGTCGATCGGCGGCGAAGACCTCGAGGGCGACCTCGAGGATGCGCTTGTCGTTGCGGCGGGCCTCGGCCTCTCGACCCCGGGACGGCGTCGGCGATCGGTCCGGCATCCCTCGGCAGACTAGTGAACGGACAGCCTCTGTCCGGTTCGCTACCGTCTATCGGACAGAAGATGTCCGATAGGCGATGAGGTCAGGAGGTGTTCGCGGTGGAGACGGCGCAGGCGACGACAAGCGGCGACGGCGGGCCCGGGCGGACCGTGCTGGTGGTCGGCGCCACCGGCCGGGTGGGTCGCCACGTGGTGGCCGGTCTGCTGGAGCGAGGCGGGCGGGTCAGGGCGCTCGTCCGGCAGCCGCGGACCGCCGGACTGCCGGACGAGGTCGATGTCGTCGAAGGGGATCTCGAGCGCCCGGCGACCGTCGCCGCGGCGGCGCGCGGCGCCGACGCCGCGTTCCTGCTC
>CALMNS010000735.1 GCA_937871635.1 uncultured Solirubrobacter sp. | reverse complement strand
CTCGAGGACGCGGACGGGGAGGACCTCGGCACGTATCCCGAGCTCGCCATCGACCAGGTCATCTACCTGACCAGGCAGGCGAGACCCGACGGTCGCACCTCGGGCAGCCCGCCCGCCGCCTCCCACTCGAGCTCGTCGGGCACCGGCATCGCCGCGCGCTCGTGGACCAGCGCCAGCTCGGCCTGGCCGCCGCCGCTGACCACGGCCATCACGCGGTCCCCGGGGTCGAAGCGCTGGACCCCCGGGCCCGTCTCGACCACCTCGCCGGCGAGCTCGAGGCCGGGGACGTCGGCTGGCGCGCCGGGCGGCGCCGGATAGGCGCCCTTGCGCTGCATCACGTCGGCGCCGTTGAGGCCGGCGGCGTGGACCCGGACCAGGAGGTCGCCCGTGCCCGCGACGGGATCCGGGTGCTCCTCGACGACGATCGCGTTCTCGCGGATGGTGACGGCGCGCATGGGGCGAGCCTACGCGGCGCCGGGAGACGCCGCGCACCCGCGCCAGACTTGGGCTCGGTGGCACGTTAAGTGGGTATCCGGCGCTTCATGGCTCTCCCCATGCCGCATCTCACGCCGATCTGGCGGGAGAGCTCCTGGGCGCTCGAGCTGGCCGCGCTGCACCGCTCGGCGGCCTGGCGGGGCGAGGGCGTCGCGGACGGCGAGGGCCGCTCCGTGCTCCTCATCCCCGGCTTCCTGGCCGGGGACGGCTCGCTCGGGACGATGACCACCTGGCTGCGCCGGGCCGGCTACCGGACCAAGCGGGCCGGCATGCGCGCGAACGTCGGCTGCTCGGAGGCGGCCTGCGCGCGGATCGAGGAGCGCCTGGAGTCCATGGCCGATCGCTCCGGAGCCCGCGTGGCGATCGTCGGTCAGAGCCGCGGCGGCGTGTTCGCCAAGGCGATCGCGGCACGGCGCCCCGACCTGGTCTCCGGCGTCGTGACGCTCGGCTCCCCGCTGACGAACATGCTCGCCGTCCACCCGCTCGTCCTCGCGCACATCGGGGTCGTCGGGGCGCTCGGCTCGCTCGCCATCCCCGGGCTGCTCAGCCACCGCTGCCTGCGCGGCGCGTGCTGCGAGCGCTTCCGCAAGGCGTTCGAGGGGCCGTTCCCGGACGACGTCGGCTTCCTCTCCATCTACTCGCGCGTGGACGGGATCGTCGACTGGCGCGCCTGCCTGGACCCGGAGGCCGACGAGCACGTGCAGGTCCACTCCTCGCACTGCGGCATGAGCGTGAACGCCACGGCCTTCGCGGCCACCGCGCGGGCGCTCGCGTCCTTCGCGGCCGGCATGGCGATCGGGTCCCCGCCCACCCGGGCCGTCGAGTTCAGCCAGGCGGCGTAGCGGGCGTGCGGCTCTTGGCCGAGGCCGTCGCCGAGACGACCGCCTCGCCCGAGGCGATCTGGGCGGTGTGGACGGATCCCGCCCGGCGGCCCGCCTGGCACCCACGCCTGGAGTGGGCCACGCTCGACGGGCCGC
>CALMNS010000734.1 GCA_937871635.1 uncultured Solirubrobacter sp. | reverse complement strand
AGGCCGGGATCCTCGATCGCGCGGACCCCGTGCGAGAGCCGGCTCACGCCGAGGGCCAGGGCGCCGCGGACGCTCCCGGGGCCCGCCCGCTCGCCCGCGTGGCAGCTCAGCCCGAGGCCCTCCTCGGCGACGATCGCATACGCGCGGGCGAAGCGCTCGGGCGGGAAGCCCGCCTCGTCGCCGCCCAGGTTCCAGCCCGTCACGTACGGGTGAGGGTGGGCGACGGTCCGGCGGGCGACGTCCTCGGCCGCCTCCGGACCCAGGTTGCGGATGGCGCTCATCAGGACCCGGGCCTCGATGCCCGTCTCGGCCCGCGCGTCGTCGATGGCCTGCGCGAGGGCGGCGACGTGGTCGGCGTCGGAGATCCCGGCTGCGGCGGCCGCCTGCGGCGCGGCGATCAGCTCGACGTAGACCGCGCCCTCGCGGGCACGGCCGACGAGGTACTCGTAGGCGATGTCGCGGAAGTCCTGCGGCGTGCGGATGACGCTCGCCGCGGCGTCGTAGGCGCGCAGGAAGTCCAGGAAGTCCGCCCAGGCGAAGGTCGCCTCGTCGGCGAAGAGCCCGTCGGGGAGGGCGAGGTCGTTGCGGGCGGCGATCCGGCGGATCAGCTCGGGTGGCGCGGTGCCCTCGAGGTGGACGTGGAGCTCGGCCTGGGGCACCATCGGCGGTGAGGCTACACTTCGGTGTCACACCATGCCCACCCGACAGGAGAGGATCGGGGTCGTCCGCGACGACGCGCTCAGCGCGGCGCTCGAGAGCGTGCGTTCGATCCAAGGTGAGACCACCCCGCTCGCGGCCCGCGTCCGGGATCTCGCGATCCGCGGCGCTGAGGCCCTGCGCGCCGATGAACGGCGGCGGCGGGAGCTGCTCACCGAACTCGCCGAGTGGTCGACCAGCGACGACCCGCCCTGGGACCGCGAGGTCCTCGCCCGGGTCGACGAGCTGTCGGCCGGGTGAGCCTGCCGTCCGGTCTACTCCTGGCCGACAAGTCGGCGTGGGAGCGGGCCGGGGACCCGAAGGTTCGCTCGGCCTGGACGGAGGCGCTCGTCGGTGACCGGATCGTTACCTGCATGCCCGTCCGCTACGAGCTGCTGTTCTCGACCCGGTCCGCCGAGGAGTACGTGGCGCTGGAGACCCGCCTCTCCCAGCTGCGCGACCTCCCGCTGAGCGCTCCGATCCAGCGAGCCGCGGCGGCGGCCATGCGCGAGCTCGCCGGCTTGGGTCCGCTGCACCACCGAATCCCCTTGCCGGACCTGCTCGTCGCTGCCGTCGCACAGGAGCACGGCGCCGTCGTCGTGCACGAGGATCAGCACTTCGAGCGACTCACCTCCGTGCTCGCTTTCGAGGCCGAGCGGCTCCTGCCCGTCTGAGCCGGCCGTCGCCGACCCCGGCCACCTCGAGCGCCGCCCGGAGCTCCGGCCAAAGCTCGTCGACCGTCACAATCGCTCGATCAGCGGCGGGGCGTCGGGGAGCGGCCCGTCGGTGAGCACGTAGGCGTCGCGCAGGCGGGCGGCGGCCCGTTCGGCTTTCGCCTCCGTCCGCGCGTGGACGACCGCGAGCGGGACGTCGGGCCCGACCGCCTCGCCCGGCGCGGCGATCTCGGTGAGCCCGACCGCGGGATCGACCGCGTCGTCCT
>CALMNS010000733.1 GCA_937871635.1 uncultured Solirubrobacter sp. | reverse complement strand
GCCCCGGAGGAGGAGAGGCCCTCGTGTACCAGCAGGTGTTCGATCCCGTCGGGGACTCCCTTGCGTTGTCCTCGATCTTCGCGGCCATCCCGCTCCTCACGCTGTTCGTCCTGCTCGGCGGGCTCAAGCTCAAGGCCCAGTGGGCGGGGCTGATCTCGCTCGCCGCCGGCCTCCTCGTCGCGATCATCGTCTACGGCATGCCGGTCGGGCAGGCGCTCGACTCGGCGCTCCTCGGCGCGGTCTTCGGCCTCTTCCCGATCATGTGGATCGTCGTCAACGCGGTCTGGCTCTACAACATGACCGTCGAGAGCGGGCACTTCGCGGTGCTGCGGCGCTCCTTCGCCACCATCTCGGACGACCAGCGCGTCCAGGCGGTGATCATCGCCTTCTGCTTCGGCGCGCTGCTCGAGGCGCTCGCCGGCTTCGGCACCCCGGTGGCGATCTGCTCGGTGATGCTCATCGCCCTCGGCTTCTCGCCGATCAAGGCCGCCTCGGTCGCGCTCGTGGCCAACACCGCGCCGGTGGCCTTCGGGGCGATCGCCATCCCCGTGGTGACCCTCGCCGAGATCACCGGGCTGCCCAAGGAGGACCTGGGCGCGATGGTCGGCCGCCAGACGCCGCTGCTCGCCCTCTTCGTGCCGCTCATCCTCGTCGGCATGGTCGACGGGATGCGCGGCGTGCGCCAGGCGTGGCCGGCCGCGATCGTCGGCGGCTTCACGTTCGCGGTGGGCCAGTTCGTCTGCTCGAACTACATCTCGGTCGAGCTCACCGACATCGTCGCCTCCCTGCTCGCCGTGGGCGCGATCGTCGCGCTGCTGCGGGTCTGGCAGCCGTCCGAGCCGCTCATGGGGGAGGCCTCGACCGCGCCGCGGCCGGCCATCGCCGGCGCCTCGACGCACGACCCGGCCTTCGAGGCCGACGTGCGCGGGCGCGACGGCAAGGACTCCGCCCGCGACGTCGCCACCGCCTACGCCCCGTACATCGTGATCATCGCGATCTTCGCCCTGGCCCAGCTCGGGGCGATCAAGGACGCGCTCGCGGGCCTGGGGACCGAGTTCGCCTGGCCCGGGCTCGACGTACGCGACCCCGAGGGGGAGGCGCTGTCGACCGCCACCTTCAACTTCAACTGGGCGAGCGCGGCGGGGACGCTGCTGCTGCTGGCCGGCCTGATCACCATGGCGATCCTCCGCCTCTCCCCGGCCCGGGCCCTCAAGGTCTACGGCAGGACGCTCGACCAGCTCAAGTGGGCGATCCTCACCGTCGCCGCGGTGCTCGCGCTGGCCTACGTGATGAACCAGTCCGGCCAAACCACCACCCTCGGGCTGTGGGCGGCGGGCGCCGGCGGGATCTTCGCCTTCATCTCGCCGATCATCGGCTGGCTCGGCGTGGCCGTGACGGGCTCTGACACCTCCTCGAACTCGCTGTTCGGCGCGCTCCAGGTGGCCGCCGCGAAGGAGTCCGGGCTGTCGGCGACGCTGCTGGCGGCCGCGAACTCCTCCGGCGGGGTCATGGGCAAGATGATCTCGCCGCAGAACCTCGCGATCGGCGCCGCGGCCGTCGGGATGGCCGGCCAGGAGGGCGACCTCTTCCGGCGCGTCCTGGGCTGGAGCCTGCTCCTGCTGCTGCTCATGTGCGTGCTCGTCTACCTGCAGTCGACCGACGTGCTGGGCTGGATGGTGGTCGGCGACTAGGTGCGCGTCTCGCTGTTCATCACCTGCTTCAACGACACGCTGTTCCCCCGCACGGGGCAGGCCACCGTCGAGCTGCTCGAGCGCCTCGGGCACGAGGTGGCCTTCCCCGCGGAGCAGACCTGCTGCGGCCAGCTGCACTTCAACATGGGCTACGCGGCGGAGGCCGCCGCGCTCGTGCGCCGCTTCGTGCGGGTCTTCGCCGACGAGGAGACGATCGTCTGCCCCTCGGGCTCGTGCGCCGGGATGGTCCGCGACGCCTACCCGCGGGTGGCCGAGCAGGCCGGCGACGAGGCGCTCGCCGAGGAGGTCCGCGCGCTCGGGTCGCGGGTCTTCGAGCTCTCCGAGCTGCTGGTCGACCGCCTTGGGGTCGAGGACGTCGGCGCCTCCTTCCCCCACCGGGTCACCTACCACCCGACCTGCCACACCCTGCGGCTCCTGCGGGTCGGCGACCGGCCGCTGCGCCTGCTACGGGCGGTGCGGGGGATCGACCTCGTCGAGCTGGGGGAGGCGCGCGAGTGCTGCGGCTTCGGCGGGACCTTCGCGGTCAAGAACCCCGACGTCTCCACGGCCATGCTCTCCGACAAGGTCCGTCACGTGCTCGACACTCGCGCTGAGGTCTGTGCCGCCGCCGATAACTCGTGCCTCATGCACATCGGCGGCGGCCTCGAGCGGCTGCGGGCGGGCACGCGGACCCTCCACCTGGCCGAGATCCTGGCGGCCACCGAATGAGCCGGGCCGGCGAACGGGTGGGCTTCCCGGCGGCGGCGCGCGAGGCGCTCGCCGACTCGCAACTGCGCGCGAACATCGGCAAGGCGACGCGCACGATCCGCGACAAGCGCGCCCGGGTGGTGGGGGAGCTCGCCGACTGGGAGGCGCTGCGCGACGCCGGCGAGGCGATCAAGCGCCGCACCCTGCGGCACCTCCCGGCCCACCTCGAGCAGCTCGAGGCGGCGGTGACGGGGCGCGGGGGGACGGTGCACTGGGCCCGCGACGCCGCCGAAGCCAATTCCATCGTGGCCGACGTCTGCGACGCCCACGGCGCGCGCGAGGTCATCAAGGTCAAGTCGCTGGCCACGGACGAGACCAAGCTCAACGAGGCGCTCGCCGGGCGCGGGATCTCCGCCTGGGAGACCGACCTGGCCGAGCTCATCGTGCAGCTGGGCGACGACGAGCAGTCCCACATCCTCGTGCCCGCCATCCACCGCAACCGCGCGGAGATCCGGCGGCTGTTCGTCGAGGAGCTCGGCCTCGACCCGGCGTCCCTGTCCGACGACCCGAGCGCCCTGACCGAGGTCGCCCGCCGGCACCTGCGCGAGAAGTTCCTCTCCGTCCGGGTCGGCGTGTCGGGCGCGAACTTCTGCGTGGCCGAGACGGGCACGGTCTGCGTCGTGGAGTCCGAGGGCAACGGCCGGATGTGCACGACGCTGCCCCAGGTGCTGATCACCGTGGCCGGGATCGAGAAGCTGCTCCCGCGCTGGCAGGACCTCGAGGTGTTCCTCGCCCTGCTGCCGCGCTCCTCCACCGGCGAGCGGATGAACCCGTACACCTCGCTGTGGGCCGGCGTGGGGGACGGGGACGGCCCGGAGGAGTTCCACCTCGTCCTGCTCGACAACGGGCGCACCGACGTCCTCGCCGACGCCTTCGCCCGCCAGACGCTCAACTGCATCCGTTGCTCGGCCTGCCTCAACGTCTGCCCGGTGTACGGGCGGACGGGCGGCCACGCGTACGAGTCGGTGTACCCCGGCCCGATCGGCGCGATCCTCACGCCCCAGCTCATGGGCGTCGAGGAGGCCGGGACGCTCCCCTACGCCAGCTCCCTGTGCGGGGCGTGCTACGAGGTCTGCCCGGTCAAGATCGACATCCCGTCCGTCCTCGTGCACCTGCGCGCGCGGGTCGTGGCCGAGAAGCGCACGCACCGGCTCGACCCCGAGGTCGCGTCGCTGAAGGCCGCGGCGTTCGCGTTCTCGACCCGCGGGCGCTTCGAGCGGGCGCAGGCGCTCGCCCAGCGCGCGGGGGCCCACGCT
>CALMNS010000732.1 GCA_937871635.1 uncultured Solirubrobacter sp. | reverse complement strand
CGCCCGGCCCCTGGGGTCGGGCCGGTAGCCCAGGTCGGCGATGGCCCCCTCGACGCGGGTCCGCGTGGCGGCGCGAACGCCCGGCGCGTCGTTGAGGACGCGCGAGACGGTGCCGACGCCCACCCCCGCGCGGGCGGCGACGTCACGGATGCCGGTCACGGAGCGACAGAACGCATGGGAGTTGCGGAAGGTACGCGATGTGCCTAGGGTCTGGAACCGGTTCAACGGGAGGATTCGCGAGAGGGCGGTCCTCGAGGTCTTTTTGAGGAGGAGGAAGCGATGGGGGTTCGGTATCTGGGGGCGCTGGTCGGCGCGTGCGCGCTGCTCGCCGCGGGCTGTGGCGGAGACGACGGCGGCGACGGTGGCGGGGGCGGCGGGGGCGGCGGCGGGACCGCCGGAGCCGGCGGGGCGAGCACCGGCGAGACCCAGGGCGCGAAGAAGGCGCCGACCCTGGAGGCCTCCCAGCAGGCCAAGGGCGAGGTCACCTACTGCACCGGCAAGGACACCTCGGGTGCCCAGATCGAGTCGGTCAAGCTCTTCAACCAGGAGAACAAGGCCGCGGGCCTCAAGGCGAAGCTGCTCGAGTTCCCCGAGTCCGCCGACGCGCAGCGCGAGCAGTTCATCCAGCGCCAGCGGGCCAAGTCCGGCGAGTGCGACATCTTCTACTCCGACGTGGTCTGGACGGCCGAGTTCGCCGCCCAGAAGTGGCTGCTCGACATGACGGAGTACGTCAACGCCCGCAAGGACGAGTTCATCCCGTCCACGCTGTCGACCATCCAGTACGACCAGAAGTACTTCGGCGTCCCCAAGCAGTCCGACGCCGGCTTCCTCTACTACCGCACCGACCAGGTCGACTCGGTCCCCGCCACCTGGCAGGAGGTCTACGCCAAGGCGGCCGAGGAGGACGGCATCGTCTACCAGGGCGCCCCCTACGAGGGGCTGACCGTCGACTTCCTCGAGCTGGCCTACGCGGCGGGCGGCAAGGTGCTCTCCGACGACGGCAAGAAGGCCGAGATCAACTCGCCCGAGAACGTCAAGGCGCTCACCTTCATGGCCGACGGCATCAAGAACGGCGCGGCCCGCAAGGCAGTCACCACCTACATGGAGGAGCAGGCCCGGCGCTCGTTCGAGGCGGGCAACGCGACCTTCATGCGCAACTGGCCCTACGCGTACGCGCTCGGCACCGAGGCCAAGGAGATCAAGGGGAAGTTCGAGGTGGCTCCCTACCCGGAGTTCGAGGGCGGTGGCAAGGCGGGGATCCTCGGCGGCCACAACCTCGTCATCTCGTCCTTCTCGAAGAACCCGGAGGGCTCGGTCAAGCTCATCGACTACCTGACGGGCGAGGAGGCGATCAAGCGCGACGCGGCCGAGTACTCCCTGGCCCCCGTGCTCAAGTCGACCTACGACGACCCGGAGGTCAAGGAGGCGCTGCCGTTCTCCGACGACCTCAAGGCGGCCATCGAGCAGGCGAAGTCGCGGCCCGTGACCCCGGTCTACAACGCGGTCTCGCAGGCCATCTACAAGAACGTCAACCAGGCCCTCTCGGGCCAGATGGAGCCCCAGGCGGCCTTGGAGAAGGCCAACGGGGAGATCGACAAGGCCCTGGCGACCTTCTAGGCCATGGCCACCGTCGCCGCGCCTCCGGCGACCACCGGCACACCGCGCAACCGGCGCTCGGGGAAGGGACTCTCCGAGCGCCGGCTCGCGGCGCTGATGGTGTCGCCCTCGATCGTCCTGATCGCGATCGTCGCCGCCTACCCCATCGGGTACGCGATCTGGCTCTCCCTCAACGAGTACTCCGTCCGCGTCCCCGGGCTCTCGCGCTGGGCGGGGCTGCGCAACTACGAGGCGGCGGTCACCTCCGACACCTGGATCAGCGCGCTCGGTACCACCTTCCTCTTCACCGGCGCCTCCGTCTTCCTCGAGCTCCTCCTCGGGCTCGGGATGGCGCTGGCCATGCACGCCGCCTTCAAGGGCCAAGGGCTGCTGCGCACGGTCGTCCTCGTGCCCTGGGCGATCCTCACCGTGGTCACCGCGATCACCTGGCAGACCATCTTCAACCCCGAGCTCGGCTTCGTCACCACCATGCTCAACTCGCTCGGGCTCCCGGGCGCCGACACGGTGTGGCTGGGCGAGCGGGGCTGGGCGCTGGCGGTGATGGTCTTCGCCGACGTGTGGAAGACCGCGCCGTTCATGGCCCTCCTGCTGCTCGCCGGCCTGCAGGTCATCCCCGACGACGTCTACGACGCCGCCAAGGTCGACGGCGCGTCGGCCTGGCAGCGCTTCTTGCGGGTCACCCTGCCGCTGCTGCGCCCGGCGATCCTCGTGGCCCTGATCTTCCGCACGCTCGACGCGCTGCGGATCTTCGACCTGCCGTTCGTGCTGACCCGAGGGGCCAACGGCACGAACACCCTGTCGCTCGAGGCCTACACCCAGTTCAACCAGAACGGGATCCTCGGCCTGGGCGCGGCGATGTCCGTGCTGACCTTCGTCATCGTCATGTTCGTCTCGTTCCTGTACATCCGCTTCGTCGGCGGCAACATCCGCGCCATGGCAGGGGAGGACACCTGATGGCCACCGCCGCACCCACCGACGTCGCCCTCGGCAAGCCGGGGGTCCTCGCGCGCGAGAAGGCGCGCAAGGGCCCCCGCAAGGGACCGAATCCCCTGCTCTACGTCGCGGTCGCCGGGATCGTGGTCTTCTGCCTGTTCCCGTTCTACTGGCTGATCAACGTCTCGCTCAAGACGGGCGCCGATCTCTCGGGCGCCGACCTGCTGCCGCCCAACCCGACGCTGGCCAACTACGAGTCGATCTTCCGCAACGACGACTTCATCAAGGCCCTGCAGAACTCCGCCATCGTCTCGCTCACCGTCACGCTGCTCTCGCTGATCATCGGCTCGTTCTGCGCCTACGCGCTGGCCCGCCTGCGCTTCCGCGGCAAGTACTTCATCCTCGCCGCGGTCCTCTCCGTCACGACGTTCCCGGGCATCGCCATCGCGGCGCCGCTGTTCAAGCTCTGGACCGATCTGGAGATCTACAACACGCTGATCGGGCTGATCATCCCCTACCTGACGTTCGCGCTGCCGCTGACGATCTACATCCTCGTCTCGTTCTTCAAGGAGATCCCCAAGACGCTCGAGGAGGCGGCGCTGGTCGACGGGGCGACGAACTTCCAGGCCTTCTACAAGATCGTCATCCCGCTCGCGGCGCCCGGCATGGCCACCACCGCGATCCTGACCTTCATCTTCGCCTGGAACGAGTTCCTGCTGGCGATCACCCTGACGTCGTCGTCGGCGGCGCGGACGGTGCCGGCCTCGATCGCCTTCTTCACCGGCTCGACCCAGTTCGAGCAGCCGCTGGGGACCATCTCGGCCGCGTCGGTGGTCATCTCCATCCCGCTCATCCTGCTCGTGCTCCTCTTCCAGAAGCGGATCGTCGCCGGGCTGACCTCCGGGGCGGTGAAGGGATAGCGCTCGGGATCGTCCTGCGCCCCGAGCGGGCACCGGAGACGCTCGTCGAGGAGGCCCGCCGGGCCGAGGCGGCGGGCTTCGACGAGCTCTGGCTGTGGGAGGACTGCTTCTGGGCCGGCGGGATCGCCGCCTCGGCGACCGCGCTGGCGGTCACGGAGCGGATCGGCGTCGGGCTGGGGATCATGCCCGCCCCGGTGCGCAACCCGGCGTTCGCGGCGATGGAGATCGCCGCCCTCGCCCGCCTGCACCCGGGGCGCTTCCACCCCGGGGTCGGGCACGGCGTGGACGACTGGATGCGGCAGATCGGCGCCAAGCCCGCCTCGCAGCTCGCGCTGCTCGAGGAGACCCTGGACGCGCTGCGGGGGCTGCTGGCCGGGGAGACGGTGCGTGCCGAGGGCCGCTACGTCCGGCTCCGCGACGTCGCCCTCGGCCACCCGCCGGGCGTCGTGCCGCCCGTG
>CALMNS010000731.1:3182-5870 GCA_937871635.1 uncultured Solirubrobacter sp. | reverse complement strand
AGCCGGCTCCGCCCCGGGGGACGTCAGAGGCGGGCGGGCGGCGGCGGGCCGCCGGCGGTCAGTGGCCGCTGCCGGCGCCCGAGCCGGCGTGGGAGACCGGCAGCTCGTCCATCTCCCGCCGCGCCTTGACGATCCAGATGATCGTCGAGACGGCGAAGATCACGAGGCCGAGCCCCGTGACGAAGAGCGAGAGGGTGACGCCGACGATGGCGAGCGTGACCCCGACCGCGTTGACGATCGGCAGCAGGCTCGGGGCCGGCATGTGGATGTGCTCGCCCGCGGGCGGCGCGATCGAGCGGTCTTCGGCCATCAGGCGGTGTAGACGAGGGCGGCGACCCACGTGAGGGCGAACATGATCAGCATGATCGCCGCCACGACGAACGCGGTCTTCAGGTTCTTGCGGGCGAGGCGCTTGTCCATGCCGGATCGATCCTAGTACCCGAGCCTGGCGTCCAGCACCATGGCGCAGAACAGCGCGGCGAGGTACCCGAGCGAGAAGAGGTAGGTGGTCAGCGCCGAGCGCCGGTCCGCCCGCCGCTGCAGGCGCACGGAATGGACGAGGAAGGCGGCGCCGAGCCCCGCCGCGGCGATCGCGTAGACCCACCCGAACATGCCGAACACGAACGGCAGGCCGGTCAGGACGACGAGGAGCACCGTGTAGAGGACGATCTGGCGCCGGGTCTCGACCTCCCCGCGGGCCACCGGCATCATCGGCACGCCCACGCTCGCGTACTCGTCCTTCATGAGCAGCGAGAGCGCCCAGAAGTGCGGCGGGGTCCAGTAGAAGACGATGGCGAACAGGTAGAGCGCCGTGGGGTCCAGCGAGCCGGTCACCGCGGCCCAGCCCACCAGCGGGGGGACGGCCCCGGCCGCGCCGCCGATGACGATGTTCTGCGGCGTGGTGCGCTTGAGCCAGGCCGTGTAGACGAAGACGTAGCCCAGGAACCCGCAGAGCGCGAGCACCGCGGAGAGCACGTTGACGGTGACCGAGAGCAGGGCGAAGGAGGCCACCGCCAGGCCGATCCCGAACCCGAGCGCCGCGCGCGGCGACACGCGCCCGCTCGGCACGGGCCGCGAGGCGGTGCGGGCCATCTGGGCGTCGATGTCCCGGTCCCAGTAGTGGTTGACCGCCCCGGCCCCGCCCGCGCTCAGGTAGCCCCCGAGCACGGTGAGCGCCACGAGCCCGAGCGACGGGTCGCCCGCGACGTACATCGTGGTCACCGTGGTCAGCAGCAGGAGCGACTGGACCTTGGGCTTGGTCAGCGCCAGGTAGTCGGCGACGATCTGGCGAACGCCCCCCGCGGCGAGGGCGGACGGCTGGGTGACGCGCGAGGCTCCCACGAGCGCGGCAGCCTACCCCACGCGGCGGGTGCTAGCCCTGGGTGGTCAGCGGCCGGCCGGCGCGGTGCTTCTGCTCCATGCCGGTCTCCCGCTCGATCTGCGCCCGGATGTCCTTCAACGGCTCGACCGAGCGGACCCGCGGGATCTCGTCGAAGTTGTTCTCCGGCGGCGGGGACTGGGTGAACCACTCGAGCGTGTTGCCCTTCCACGGGTCCGGCGAGGCGACGGCGCCCTTCTTGAGCGAGCGGACGACGTTCACGATCGAGAGCATGAAGCCCAGGCCGAGCAGGAACGAGCCGACGGTGGAGATCTGGTTCATCCAGGTCCAGCCGGCACCCGAGGAGTACTCGTAGATCCGGCGCGGCATCCCGTCGAGCCCCATCGAGTGCTGGATGAGGAAGGTGAGGTGGAAGCCGACCAGCGTCATCCAGAAGGAGATCTTGCCCATCCGCTCGTCGAGCATCCGGCCCGACATCTTCGGGAACCAGTAGTAGAGCGCCGACATGGCGCCGAACATCGTCCCGCCGATCGCGACGTAGTGCAGGTGGGCGACGACGAAGTAGCTGTCCGTGAGCTGCCAGTCGATCGGGAAGACGGCCAGGAAGATCCCCGAGATGCCGCCGATCAGGAACGTCCCGATCAGGCCGGCCGCCCAGAGCAGCGCCACCCGGTACTCGATCGTGCCCCGCCACAGGGTGGCGATCCAGTTGAGGATCTTCACCCCGGTGGGCACCGCGATGACGAACGAGCTGAGCATGAAGAAGGCGAGCACGACGGTCGAGGTCGGCGTCGCGAACATGTGGTGGGCCCAGACGAGCAGGCCGAGGAAGGCGATGGCCGCGGTCGAGGCCGCGATCGCCTTGTAGCCGAAGATCGGCTTGCGCGCGAAGACCGGGAGGACCTCGGAGACCACCCCGAACGCGGGGAGGATGAGGATGTAGACCTCGGGGTGCCCGAAGAACCAGAACAGGTGCTGCCACAGGAGCGCCGAGCCGCCCTGGGTCGGGTCGAAGAAGGTCCCGCCGAAGTTGCGGTCGATGAGGAGCATCGTCGCGGTGGCGGCCAGCGAGGAGAGCGCGAGGACGACGAGGTAGGAGTAGACGAGCATCGTCCAGACGAACAGCGGCAGGCGACCCCAGCCCATGCCGGGCGCGCGCATGTTGTGGACGGTGGCGATGAAGTTCAGCGCACCGATCAGCGACGAGAGGCCCGTGAGGTGGACCATGTAGATCCACGCGTCCTGGCCCGCCGAGGGCGAGTACTCCGACGTCGAGAGCGGGACGTAGGAGAACCAGCCCGCCTCGGGCGGCGTGAAGAAGACGGACGCGTAGAGCGCGAGGCCGCCGA
>CALMNS010000731.1:0-3172 GCA_937871635.1 uncultured Solirubrobacter sp. | reverse complement strand
CCAGTACGACCAGGCGTTCAGCCGCGGGAAGGCCACGTCGCGGGCGCCGATCATCAGCGGGATCAGGTAGTTCGCGAGGCCGGCCCAGACGGGGACGCCGACGAGGAAGATCATCGTCGTCCCGTGCATGGTGAAGATCTGGTTGTACTTCTCCGGATCGAGGAACGTGTTGTCCGGCGCCCCGAGCTGGATGCGGATCAGCAGGGCCTCCACGCCGCCGAGGACGAAGAAGACCGCCACCGTCCACAGGTAGAGGATCCCGATCTTCTTGTGATCCGTGGTGGTGATCCACGAGGTCCAGCTCTGGTTGGGGTCCTTGACGCCGTGGGCGGTGATCTCGGGCCGGGGCCGCGTGAGCAGGCCGCGGACGCCGCCGTTCTGGGAGCGCTCGCGCTGGAGGAGGTCGGGGGAGGAGGTGGTCGCCATAAGTTCGGGGTGCTAGTCCTCGGTCGAGCCCTGGCCGCCGCTGGCCGCGCCGCCGGCGCCGCCCGAGGAGTTGGCGCCGCCGCCGGCGGCCTGCTCGCCCTCGGAGCGCACGAGCGCCGCGCGCTGCTTGGCCGCCTCGTCGCGGTCGCGCTGGATGGCCGCCGCGCGCCCGTCGTACCAACGCCGGTAGTCCTCGAAGGGCACTGCGCGCACCGTCGCAAGCATGTTCGCGTGGTTGCGGCCGCACAGCTCGGCGCACTGGCCCTTGAACACGCCGGGCTTCGTCGCCTTGAACCAGGTCTTGTTGATGTAGCCGGGCAGGGCGTCCATCTTCCCGCCGAGCTCCGGGATCCACCACGAGTGCGCGACGTCGTCGGCGGTGATGTCGAGCGTCACCGTGCGACCCACCGGGACGACCATCTCGACGTACGAGTTGACCGTCTTGGGGCCCGGGTACTGGAAGCGCCACAGGTACTGCTGGCCGTCGACGCGGATGTTGAGCGCGTCGCCGCCCGGCGGCCGCTTCTGGTTCGTCGACGCGAAGAGTGCGCTGCCGGCGCTCGCGGTGATGGGCCGGCCGTTGGCATCGATCTCGGACCGGTCGGGATCGATGATCCCGCTGAGCTGGATGAAGGTGACGGCGGTGATGAAGACGAGGATGACCGCGGCGCCGACCGTCCAGCCGATCTCGAGCTTCGTGTTGCCGTGGATCTGCGCGGCCTTGCGGCCCTTGCGGGCCTTGAACTTGACCATCGACCAGAGGAGCATCCCCTCGACGGCGATGAACACGATGAGCCCGAGGACGCCGACGAGCTTGTAGAGGGTGTCGATCCGCCCGGCGTTCGGCGACCCGCTCCCGTCCGGCGTGAAGACGTCCGCCGAGGCGCCCGGCGCGAGGACGGCGGAGACGGCGACGGCGATGAGGAGGCTCGCCAGAACGGAGGTTCGCGTCACGACGCGGGCAGTCTAGACAAGGGGTTCGCCGGACCGCTCGACGTTGGCGCGCCGATCCGCGTCTGTGTGCGAACGGTAACGATTTCCGGCGCCTTCAGCGTCCGCCGAACGCCGGCGGGCGCTTGGCGAGGAAGGCGCCGACGCCCTCCCCGAAGTCGTCGGAGGCGGCCAGCTCCTGCTGGACGGTGGCCTCGAGCTCGAGCTGCGCGTCGAGCCCGGCGTACATCGAGGCGTTGAGCTGGCGCTTGGTGGCGGCGTAGGACCGGGTCGGCCCCTGGGCGAGCCGCGCGGCGAGGGCGTCGACCTCGGCGTCGAAGGCGTCGTCGGGCGCGACGCGGTTGATCAGCCCCCACTCGAGCGCCTGGGGGGCCCCGATCCGCTCGCCGAGCATGGCCATCTCGCTCGCGCGCGCGGGACCCACTCGGGCCGGCACGAGGATCGACGAGCCGCCGTCGGGCGCGAGCCCGATGTTGACGAAGGCGAGCAGGAAGTAGGCCGACTGGCGCGCGAGGACGAGGTCGCAGGCCAGCGCGAGCGAGAGGCCGACCCCGACCGCGGGCCCGTTGACGGCGGCCAGGACGGGCTTCTCCATGGTCCGCAGGGCGGTGATCACCGGGTGGTAGCGCTCGCGCAGCGCCGTGGCGACGTCGGGCTTGCCCTCCGGCGTCGGGTCGAAGCCCGCCTTGAGGTCCGCGCCCGAGCAGAAGGCTCGGCCGGCGCCGGTGACGGTCACCGCACGCACCGTGTCGTCGGTGGCCGCGAGCTCGACGGCGGCGATGAGGTCTGAGCCGATCTCCCGCCCCCACGCGTTCATGGTCTCGGGGCGGTCGAGCACGATGCGCAGCTCCCCGCCCCGGCGCTCGAGCCGCACCGTCTCGAGCTCGGGGTCGGCCATGGCGGGGATCCTAGGGAACGGAGTCCGGGAGCCGCCCCGACTCGCGCAGCCACCTCTCCGTGCGGGCCATGCCGTCCGCGAGCCCGATCCGCGGGGCCCAGCCGAGCTCCTCGCGCGCCCGCGTGGTAGGGAAGGCGGCGCGGCGCGAGACGAACGTCAAGGCGTTGCGCGAGACGGAGGGCGGGCGCCTGCGGACGCGCGCGACGAGCTCGATCGCTCCGGCGCCGAGGAGGCCGAGCGGGCGCGGGATCGTCGCCACCGAGGAACGGCCCAGCCAGCGCGCGTGGTGGGCGAAGAAGTCGCGCGCGGCCACGGGCTCGCCGTCCCAGACCGTGTAGGCGCGCCCGGCCGCGCGGGGCTCGCGCAGCGCGAGGAGGATGGCCCCGACGACGTCGTCGACGTAGACGGGCGTCATCACCCCGTCCCCGCGCCCCGGGAGTCGGAAGGTCCCGGCCCGCATCGCCTCGAGCGGCCGCAGGACCCAGGGGATCGAGCCCGGGCCGTAGACGTCGCCCGGGCGCACCACGGTTGCGCCGCGGGCGAGGGCGAGGCGCTCGGCGGCGCCCTTCGTGTCGACGTACGGGTTCCCCGAGGGCCGGGGTGGCGCGTCCTCGGGCAGGTCCGCGCGGAACGCGTAGCCCCAGACCGCCACGGAGGCGAGGCAGACCACGCGCCGGATCCCCACCGCCTCGGCCGCGTCGAGCACCGTGCGGGTCCCGCGGACGTTGACCCGGATGAAGTCAGCGATCGGACCGCGCTCAGCGACGATCGCCGCGGTGTGCACGACGCCCGCGCACCCGGACAGGGCGGCGGTGACCGCCTCTCGATCGGTGACGTCGGCGAGCGCGAAGGCGCCACCGGCGGCCTCCACGGCGGCCCGGGCGCCCGGCGCCACGT
>CALMNS010000730.1 GCA_937871635.1 uncultured Solirubrobacter sp. | reverse complement strand
ACCGCGGTCTGCGACCTGCATGGCCCCCGTGCGCCCGCCGAGCTCTGGCGCCTCGCGCTCGAGTGGCGGGTCAGGCCGCGGCGGGTTGCGGGCGGGGAGCTGTGGAGCCTGGCCTGAGGTCGAACCCGCGGGCGGCCATCTGCTCGCGCAGCCGCAGGAGCGCGAGGTCCTTCGCCTTGGCCTCCAGCATGACGTCGAACTCGAGCCCCGCGGCCGTCTCGCGCAGGAAGTGCTCGAAGCCGATCGGGTCGATGACGTCGGCGTGGGCGCGCAGCTGGGGAAGCACCCAGGTGCGCTCGACGCGGCGGCCGACCTTCTTGCGCCGCTCCTCCATCGCCGTCTTCGGGGTGGAGTAGTGGATCTTCGGCCGGACGCCGCCGGGCCAGGTCGAGCAGGCCAGCTCGAGCGCCTCGCGGTCGGCGATCCCGTCCGGGTCGTTGCAGTGGTGGTGCAGGATGTCCCAGACGACCTTGAGGCCGGTGCGGCGATGCAGCGCCATGACGTGCGCCAGGGAGAAGGTCCGGTCGTCGTTCTCGATCGTCAGCCGCGAGCGCGCGGCGTTCGACAGCCGCTCGAGCCCGCGCTCGAAGCGCTCCATGGCGGCCGCGAACCCACCGGCCGCTCCGCCGACGTGGAGGACGACGACCGCCTCGGGCCCGAGGCCCATGGCGTCGAGGAGCGCCGCCTGGACCTCGAGGTCGCGCGCGGCGCCCTCCTGGATCCGCTCGTCCTCGGAGTTCAGGACGATGTACTGGCCCGGATGGGTGGAGAGCCGGAGCCCGAGGCGCCGTGACCGCTCGCCGAGCTCGGAGAGCTCGGCGGCGCACTCGGCGACCTGGCCGTGGAACTGCGGGAGATCGGGGTGGGTCGCGTACGGGGCGAGCGACGCGGTCATCCGGTACATGTCGATCGCCTCGCGCTCGAGGTGGTCGAAGACCCCGTGCAGCGCCTCGATCGACCAGCGCAGGTGCGGGCCGGACTGCCACTTGCGCGCGTCGTGCGAAGGGAGGCCGCCCCCGCCCAGCGTCTTCACCGCATAGCCCAGCCTCACTGCGTGTTGGCGGGCCCGGCATCCTCCGCGCCGGGCGGCACGACGTCCTCGCGTTCGCCGGCGGACGGGTCGTCCTGCTCCTCGATCGCCCGCTCGATCTGCGCCTCGCCGTCCGTGACGCCGGCGCCGGGGCCGTAGGGGTCGGTGATCTCGTCGAGCAGGTCGGCCTCGGCCTGCTCCATGCCCTCGGCCGTGCCCTCGCCGGCCTCGATCAGCGGCGCCTCGGAGGGGTCGGCGAGCTCGTCCTCGCGGGAGGAGGCGTAGTCCGGCACGGCGCCCCCGATGGCGGCGGCGTCGGCCGCGGCGGCGGCGATCTCGGCCTCCTCGTCGAACCCCGACTCCGGGTCCGTGAGCGGGTCGGTGGGGGTGGAGACGAGCGGGGTCGCGGTGTTGGCCGGGGGTCCCGGGGCGTCGTAGTTGGCCGGCGCGACGGAGACGTCGGGCCCGGTGCTCGAGAGGTCGGACGGGACGCCGGGGCCGCTCGGCGCGAGCGGGGCGGGCGGCGTCTCGGAGGTGCTCGGCTT
>CALMNS010000729.1 GCA_937871635.1 uncultured Solirubrobacter sp. | reverse complement strand
GTCGAGCACCAGCGCCGGTTGCGCCCACGCGAGGCGTCGACGTAGATCCCGCTGCAGTCCTCGGCGGCGCATTCGCGCAGCAACGGGCGCTGCGGCCCCGTCAGCAGGTCGATGGCGTCCCGCGCGATCGCCCCGAGGAGCTCGGGGACTCGCGGGGCAGGGCTCAGGCGGCGAAGACCGTCGGCGTCGAGCGCCAGCCGCGGCGCGGGCGCCGGCGCTGCCGCCGCGGCGTTGAGCACGTCGAGGTCCTCGGCGGACGGACGGCCGCCGCGCATCACGGCGTCGACCACGCGAAAGAGCGCCCCGCGCCGCGCGCGCACCTGCGCCAGGTCCTGATCATCGGCGCCGGAGCGACCCGCGTCGAGGCCGGCGCCGAGCAACCACGCGTCCAGGGCGGCCGCGTCGGGCAACCGCTCCTCGCGGCGATCGCCGAGCGTCGCCAGCAGGTCCAGCGAGAGCCGGCCCGCGTCGAATCGGTGGATCGCCTCGGCCACCGTGAAAGCGTAACACTCTCAGACCGTTACACGATCGGCGGGTCGTCGCCTCGCTCCCCCCGTCGTGAGGCAGTGGTCGGGGCCGAGTTCAGGGCGGAGCGGCGGAGGCTCGCCGGCGCCGCCCGGCGCCGCCCGGCGCCAGGCGTGGTCGAGGAGGTCCTCGAGGAGCTCGGCGTCCACGCGGTCGAGGGCGACGCGCACGGCGGACACTCGACCGCCCCAGCGGACCTCGCTGCACGCCTCGGGATGCGCGGCCGCCGCGGCGAGGATGCGCGCCTCGCCGGCCATGACGTTGAGCTCGCGCGGCGACCACACCGTCGTGAGGATGCGTCCGCCGACACGGAACGACCGGCGGCCATGGTGGTCGCGCTCGACGACCTCGGGCAGGTCGAGCACCTGGCGGACCGCGGCGTCGAGGGTCACCATCGGCGCGACGCTACCGGCGGATCCGCGCGCGGTCTTTGGACGAATCGGAAGCGCCCGTCGCCCCGCCCGCCGGCGCAGTTGCCCTCGCCCGTCATGACCGCACGTGCGGTTGGCGACTCTACGGCTTACCGATCCCGTGGATGACGCGGTCGAGCAGTCGACGGGCCTAGTCGTGCCCGGCGGCGGGCTCGGTGAGAGCGTGATCGCGTTGACGAGAAGCGTCGAGACCGCCAGCAACAGGCCCCACGTTTACCGGGACGCTCGCGCGCGCCCATGGAGCACGACGGGTCGTCAGGTTCGCGCCGAGTCCGCCCACAACACCGTTCGGCTTCAGGAGGTCGAGACGATGAGGAACGAGTTGCCGTCCGGGTCGTAGAGCCGGAACTGCGTAGGGAAGCCGGCCAGCGGAGCCCCGCTCCACCACACCAGCGTGCCCGGCTCGAGCGGCGTTTCGTCGGTGCGGGCCCCGGCGTCCTTCAGCGTGCCGAGGTCGGCCAGCACGTCGGTGCTCATCAGGATCACACCCGTCTCGATCCCCGCAGGCCGCTCGGGCCGGGCCAGCACCAGGCAAAGACTGGCGCTCCCCGGACTGGGTGAGACCTCGAGCCATCGCTCTCCGGTGTCGTAGGTGGCGTCGTTGGTCTTCTGCATCCCGAGCACGTCGATGTAGAACGCCAGCGCAGCCTCTTGGTCCGTTACAGGCACCACGATCGGCCCGACTTGTGTGAGGTTCAGCTGAGAAGACATACTGCAGAGACTGGCGAATGCGCGAAGACTCATCGGCCGTGAGCACGCGCCAGCGCCGATCTGGCCGAGCGCTTCAACGTCGCGCGCTCCACGGTCTACGGGGCGCTCGAGCGAGCCCGACTACCTCGTCGTCGACGCCGCCTCGGCCAGCATCGGGCAAGGAGGGTCACGACGCCACCGTCCCGCGCATGGATATGGTCGGGATCATGCCGATCACCCGGCACTCGCTGGCCGCCGAGTACCAGCTCGTCCCTGCATTCGCCGACGCGCCTTGGCGCCCGCAGCTCACCAGCTCGACCGCCGGCTCACCGGCACGGACGGCCCGCACATCGGGTCGGGTCCCATCACCGAGAGGGGATCACCCCGATGCGCTCGTTCGTGATGGAACCGATGCGGCATGGCCGGCAGTTCCTCGGCCTCTCCGAGGCGGTCGCCGCGAGCTGCACCGCCGAAGCGGCGGTTCCGGACTCGCCGGCAGGTGCATCGGCGTCGGACAAGGGCTCGCGGTGATCCTCGATGCCCGCTGACGCGCCGCGACTCGGGCGGCACGCGGCCCACCCACCGCTCGACTCGCCCGACTATCGCTCAACGGCGCTGCGCCATCCCAAGGCGCCGCTGGTCTACCTGCCGCTCACCGTCACCGAACGGACCGGGCCGCAGCTCGGTTCGGACCGAGTCGGTCCGCTCGACCGCGACCTGACCCGCCAGCACCGGGGCGACCCTATCGGCCAGCGCATCACGGTCTCCGGCCGTCTGCTCGACGAGACCGGCCGTCCGATCAGCGACTCGCTCGTCGAGATCTGGCAGGCCAACGCCGCGGGGCGCTACCTCCACCGCCGGGACACCTGGCCGGCGCCGCTGGATCCCAACTTCTCCGGCGGCGGACGGTGCGTGACCGACAGCGACGGTCGCTACGCGTTCGTCACCGTCAAACCCGGGCCGTATCCCTGGGGCAACCATCCGAACGCCTGGCGGCCGGCTCATATCCACTTCTCGCTGCTCGGCCGGGCCTTCGCCCAGCGGCTCGTAACCCAGATGTACTTCCCGGGCGATCCGCTGCTCCCCCATGACCCGATCTACAACGCGGTGCGCGACCCGGCGGCCCGCGAGCGGATGCAGGCGCGCTTCTCCCTCGAGCGCTCGCAGGAGAACTGGGCGCTCGCCTGGGAGTTCGACATCGTGCTGCGCGGAGCCGACGCCACGCCGATGGAGGAGGAGCACTGAGCTCGCCCGGGCTCACGCCGGCGCAGACCGTCGGCCCCTACTTCGCGATCGGGCTGCCCTGGGGCGACCGCGGGCCCTACGCCGAGGGATCGCAGGACCAGACCGCGATCCGGATCTCGGGCTCGGTGCTCGACGGGGCCGGCGCGCCGGTCCCCGACGCCCTGGTCGAGACGTGGTCGTCGGAGCCGGCCGCCTTCGCGCGATGCCCGACCGACGACGACGGCCGGTGGTTCGTCGTCGTCCCCGCGCCGCAGGCCGTCGCGGGTCAGGCGCCGCACCTGGCGGTCAACGTCCTCGCGCGCGGACTGCTGCACCGGCTCGTCACCCGCATCTACTTCCCTGGCGAGGCGCTCAACGCCTCAGATCTCGTGCTCGCCGGCGTCCCGGCCGAGCGACGTGGGACGCTCATGGCTCGAGCGGGGGACGATGGCCACCGATTCGACATCCGCCTCCAAGGCGACGACGAGACCGTCTTCTTCGACGTCTGACCGCTTCGGCGGGCGACAGAGCGACCCGGATTGATGATCGGGTCGGCTCAGCGACGTGATGCGGCGGCTGCCGCCGGAAGCACCTCGCCGGCCACCTCCCCGAGCGTCAGCCCGCCGGCTCGGCCGCGAAGCACCACCCGGTCGCCGTCGAGCAGGAACGTCCGCGGCGCATCCCCGACGGTCAACGGACGCGCGCCGTTGGACGTCAACTCGATGAGGCTTCCCTCCGAGCCGGGCGCCGCGCCGGAGATGGTGCCCGAGGCGTAGAGGTCGCCCGGCCGGACCACCGCGCCGTTCGAGGCCGCGTGGGTGAGCTGCTGCACGACGCTCCAGTAGAGCCCGGCGGCGTTCCCGCGTGAGATCACCTCGCCGTTGAGCTCGACCGCCAGGTCGACGTCGAGGCCCCACGGATCGCCGGAGCGGAGGTACGGCAGCGGCGTGGGCGACTGCACGGGACTCGGCACGCGGTACGGATCGAGCGCCGCCCTCGGCGTCACCCAGGCCGAGATCGACGTGGCGAAGGACTTGCCGAGGAACGGCCCGAGCGGGACGTACTCCCAGCGCTGCACGTCGCGGGCGCTCCAGTCGTTGACCAGGACGAACCCGAAGATGCGCTCCCCCGCCGCGTCGATCGGCAATGGTTCCCCGAGCGGCTGGGGCGGGCCACCGGTCACGAAGCCGAGCTCGAGCTCGATGTCCAGCCGTTCCGTCGGGGCGAACGCCGGCCCGCCGTCGCGCGGGAGCTGACCGACCGGACGGCGGATCGGCGTGCCGCTGACTACCACGGTGCTGGCCCGGCCGTGGTAGCCGATCGGCACGTGGCGCCAGTTCGGAAGCAGGGGCTCAGCGCCCGGCCGGAACAGGCGGCCGAGGTTCGTGGCGTGCTCCAGTGATGAGTAGAAGTCGACGTAGTCGGCCACCGTGAACGGGAGCTCGCAGACCGCCTCGCCGAGCGGCATCCGCGCCTCGGGCGGCACGTCGGCGGCGAGCCGGCTCGCGAGGGCCGCGCGCAGCGCCGCCCACTCCGCAGGAGCGGCGGCCAGGAGCCGGTCGAGGTTCGGCGTGTCCAGGAGACCGGGATCGACGCCGAGGTCGCCGAGCGCGCCGAGCTCGATCGCCTCGTCCTGGAGCCGAACGCAGAGCCGGGGCGGTGCCCCCGTCCGGCGGCGGACCGAGCCGTAGGGCAGGTGATCCGAGCCGAAGCCGTCAACCATGCAGGAGGCCGAGCCGCTCGAGTCCCTCCACCGGCTCGGCGATGCTGCAGGTGCCGAAGGCGGTGAACAGGCCGCGCCCGTTCGCGAGCCCGATCTCGTTGCATCCGAGCCCGGCGGGCGCCTCCGCCCGCAGGACGCGCTCGACCTCCGCAGCGCCGGCGCCGTCCATGGCGAGCGCCGCGCCGGCCAGCAGGTTGAGGAAGCCGTGCTGCGGCGCCCCGAGCGAGGGCGCGAAGTGGCGCATGGGCTGATGCAGTCCGGCGGTTGCCTTGAACGGCAACGCCAGCGCCACGCAGCCGCCGATGAACGCGGCGACCGCTTCGACGCTCGGGATCGCGGCGGCGGTCAGGCCGCCGCACCGCAGCTTGGCCCGGGCGCCGAACCCGGCGATCGCCGGCAGGTCGGCCGCCACCCCCTCGAGGTGGAGCCCGGCTTCCGGGAACGCCGCGCGCCAGGCGCCGATCGCCGCTGCAC
>CALMNS010000728.1 GCA_937871635.1 uncultured Solirubrobacter sp. | reverse complement strand
GTGCACGGCCCGCGAACGTCAACGGCGCTGGGTAAGGAGGCGGGGAGGATCGGCGCGGGCGGGCGCTCGTGCCGTCCGTCAGGCGGACCACGTCCGCCATCCGGGCACCTGGTCGGTCTGACGGACGCTCACCGTCCGTCAGGCGGACCACGTCCGCCATCCGGCCACCTGGTCGGTCTGACGGACGCTCCCATCCTCCCTCGCCGAGCGCCGTTGACCTCCGGTCCGCTTCGACGCCGCAGGCCGACGGGAGGACGCGACCCACGCGCACCACCGAACCGCCGCACCGCCAAACCACCGAGCCTGAAGCGGCGCTTACGGGAACCGGTGCGGATTGTCGTCGCTCGCGGGCGCCGGGGGTGCGACGCTCGCGCCTCGGTTGAGCCTCGTCAGGGAGCGGCACATGGGTGAGTCGGCAACGGTGGTCGGGCGGCTCGAGCGCGGCCCCGTCCTGTGTGCGGAGGGGTACCTCTTCGAGCTCGAGCGACGGGGCTACCTGCAGGCGGGCGCCTATGTGCCCGAGGTGGTGCTCGAGCACCCCGAGCGCGTGGCCGAGCTGCACCACGAGTTCGTCCACGCGGGCTCGGACGTCGTCGAGGCGTTCACCTACTACGCCCATCGCGAGAAGCTGCGGCTGATCGGGGTCGAGCACCAGCTCGAGCCGCTCAACCGCATGGCGCTCGAGATCGCGGGGACGGTCGCGCGCGAGACGGGCGCGCTGTTCGCCGGGGACGTCTGCAATACGAACCTCTACCTGGGCGATGACACCGCCTCCACGCGCGTGGTGCGGGCGATGTTCGAGGAGCAGGTGGCGTGGGCGGCCGACGCGGGCGTCGACTTCGTCATCGGCGAGACCTTCCAGTTCGCGGGAGAGGCGCTGCTGGCCACCGAGGTCATCCGCGAGGCGGGCCTCGACGCGGTCATCACCCTCGCCATCCACCGCGACCCGGTCACGCGCGAGGGCTGGACGCCCGAGGAGGCCTGCCGGCGCCTGGCCGACGCCGGGGCGGCGGTCGTCGGGCTCAACTGCATCCGCGGGCCGGAGACGATGCTGCCGCTCCTGCGGGCGATCCGCGCCGCGGTCGACGTGCCGGTCGCCGCGCTGCCCGTCCCCTACCGGACCCACGCGGCCGAGCCGACCTTCCAGTCGCTCGGGGGCGGCGGCGCGTTCCCGGTCGCCCTCGACCCGCACACCTGCACGCGCTACGACGTCGCCGACTTCGCCCGTGAGGCTCTCGAGATCGGCGTCTCCTACCTCGGGCTCTGCTGCGGGGCCGCGCCGCACCACATCCGCGCGATGGCCGAGGCGATCGGCCGCCGCCCGCCGGCGAGCCGCTACTCGCCCGACCTGTCCAAGCACGCCTACCTCGGCACGGACCCCAGCCTGCGCCAGGAGAACCTGGCGTTCGCCGGGCGGCTCTAGTGGCCCCCTCCGCAAATACGCCACGGCTCCGGCGGCGCCTGGACGCGCCTGACGGCCGCCGCTGCCCGCCCACGTATGCCCGATATGCAGTCGGGCAGCGGCGACCGCCAGCCACGCCCAGTCACGAGCCGAAACCGGGCCGTACTTCCGGACGGAACCACTAGCCATGCGCACCTATCGCTACGCGGTGATCGGCGGCGGGGGCATCGGCAGCGCCGCCGCCTACTGGCTGAGCCGCCGCGCCGGAGACGACGTCATCTGCCTCGAGCAGTGGGCCCTCGGGCATCCGTGGGGCGCGTCGGAGGACCACTCGCGAATCATCCGGCTCGGCTACCACTCGACCGCCTACACGGCCCTCACCCGCGACGCCTACGCGGCCTGGCGGGAGGTGGAGGCGGAGGCGGGGGTGGCGCTCGTCCACACCACGGGAATGGTCAACCTCGCCCGGCCGGGCACCGAGGGCGCGGAGATCCTCGACGCCTACGTCGCGGCCATGGACGCCCACGGGATCGGCCACGAGCGGCTCGACGCCGACGAGGTGATGCACCGCTGGCCGCAGTTCTCGCTCGAGGAGGACGTCGCCGGCCTCTACCAGCCCGACGGCGGGATCCTCGACATCCGCCGGGCGGGCGCCGTGCACGTCGCGCTGGCCCGGGCGCGCGGGGCGACCGTCCTCGCGGACGCCGGGGTGACCCGGATCCGGCCGGTGGCCGGCGGGGTGGAGCTCGACACCGCGGCGGGGGTGGTGCGGGCCGAGCGGGTGGTGCTCTGCGCGGGGGCGTGGACGTCCGGCCTGCTGCGCGGGCTCGGCGTGGACTGGCCGATCCGGCACACCCAGGAGCAGGTCACCTACTACGCGACGCCGAACGTCCGCGCCTTCGCCCCGGACCGGTTCCCGATCTGGCTGTGGCACGGCGACGAGGAGTACTACGGCTTTCCCGTGTACGGCGAGCTGGCGACGAAGGCGGCGCAGGACCTCGGCGGGCCGGAGGTCACGGTCTCCGAGCGCTCGTGGGAGGCCGACCCGGAGCGCGTCGAGCGGGTCGCGCGCTTCGCGGAGTCGATCCTCCCCGGGTACGCCGGGCCCGAGCTCTATACGCGCGCCTGCCTCTACGACATGCCCCCGGACCGCGACTTCATCGTCGACCGCCTGCCCTCAGAGCCTCGCATCGCGGTGTGCATCGGCGCCGGCCACGCCGCCAAGTTCGCCGGCCTGCTCGGTCGCGTGCTGGCCGAGCTCACCGTCGACGGCGGGACGGCGTTCCCGATCGAGGCCTTCCGCGCCGACCGGCCGGCGCTCACCGATCCCGGCTTCGTCCCGGGCTACCGCCTGGGGGGCGCCGCCCCGGTGACCTGAGGGCGCTCGCGCCGGAGCGGGCGCTGGTCGCGCAGGATGTCCAGCATGGCGCCGGCCGCCGGCGAGCGGAACGGGGCCGGGCGCACGGCGGCCTGCACGTTGCGCCACGGCGCGTCGGGTCCGAGCGAGCGCAGCACGACCAGCGGGTGGGGGGGAAGGAAGGCGAGGTCGGGGATGAGCGCCAGGCCGACGCCGGCGCCGACGAGCTCCTGGATCGCCGTGTAGTCGTCGCTCTCGTACGCGACCCGGGGCACGAAGCCCGCGCGCTCGCACGCGCGCATGAGCACCTTGCCGCCCGAGGTGAGGCGGGGCACGTCGATCCACGTCTCGTGGGCGAGATCGGCGAGCGCGAGCCCCGGCCTGACCGCGAGCGGGTGGTCGCGGTGCAGGGCGAGCTGGACCGTGTCGTTGAAGAGCGCGACCACCTCGATCCCTTCGGAGGGGCCCTCGAGGTCCACGGTCAGCGCGAGGTCCAGGCGACCCTCGCGCAGCCGCTCGACGCTCTGGCTCGGGGACGCCTGCTCGACGGTGATCTCGACCCCCGGGTGGCGCGCCCGGAAGGCGTCCACGGCGGCCGGGAGGACGCTCGCCCCCGCGGTGGCGAACGAGGCCATCCGCAGGCGGCCGCGCCGCAGCTCGGCGAGCTCGGCGAGCGCGGCCTCGGCGGCGTCGAGCTGAGCGAGGATGACCTGCGCGTGCTCGACCAGCGTGTGGCCCGCCTCGGTGAGCACGACGCCCCGCGCGCGGCGCTCGAGCAGGCGGGCGCCGGCCTCGCGCTCGAGGGCCGCGATCTGCTGGGAGACCGCCGACGGCGTGAACGCGAGAGCGTCTGCGGCGGACGCGAGGGAACCGCGCCGCGCGACCTCGCAGAGCACCCGAAGACGGCGGACGTCCAACATGGCGCGGACGCTACTCCGAACCACGGCGGCCGGATAGCCCGCGCCGCTTCCGGATGTGTCAGGACTCGACCTCGCCGGACTCCCCGCGTTCGGCCTCCAGCCACAGGGCGTCGTCGAAGAGCAGCCGGCGGGCCGCCTCGAGGTCGCCCGAGAGCGGGCGGTCGCTCAGGTCGGGATCGAGGCGCTCGGCGGCGGCGGCGTGCAGCGCGCGCGCCCCCGCGCCG
>CALMNS010000727.1 GCA_937871635.1 uncultured Solirubrobacter sp. | reverse complement strand
GGCCGGGACGGCGCCGTGGTCGTCGCGGGGTCGATCCACCTGGTCGCGGACCTCGTCGCGCCGGAAGGGTCACGGGCCGCGACGGCGTACTAGGCGTCACTATGGGTACTCGTGGCTCCCGGCGACGGTCCCAGCGTCCCCTCGATGATCGCCCTCGTGGCGATCGTGGTGGCGGTGTGGATCCTCGTCTTCTTCGCGGTGGGCTACGTGCTCGGCCGCACGCTCCTGTGACGGGCTACGATTGCCTGCTCGCATGCTGATGCTCGGCGTCTTCGGGATCAACAACGACGGCGTGAACACCGCCGTCAACGTCCTGATCCTCTTCCTCGTGGTGATCTGGGCGGCGCTCATCTTCTGGACGTACGCCGACGCCCGCCGGCGGATCGACGACCCGATGCTGGTGGCCTGCGCCACGGCGGCGTCGCTCTTCCCGTTCGTGGGCTCGATCGTCTATGCGATCGTCCGCCCGCCGGAGTTCCTCGACGAGGTCTACCTGCGCAACCTGGAGATCCAGGCCGCCGAGGAGCGGCTGCGCCAGCTCGAGCGCGGCGGCCAGGCCAACGGCGCCGGCTCGGAGCGGCTGGCCCAGATCGAGTCCGAGCTCGAGCGAGAGCGCGCCCGGCGCCAGGAGCTCGAGTACGCGATGTCATCCTCCCGGCGCCCCCGCCGCACGGCGGGCGCGACGACCGAGCTGCCCGCCGCCGAGCGGCCGCCCGGGTACTGACACCTCCCCGAAAGGACCTCCCCATGGACCGGACCCTGATCCTGGTCAAGCCGGACGCGTTCGCGCGCAATCTGACTGGCGAGATCATCGCGCGCTTCGAGCGCAAGGGGTTGCGGATCGTCGCCCTCAAGCAGATGGTGGTGCCCGAGGAGCTCGCCCAGCAGCACTACGCCGAGCACGACGGCAAGCCGTTCTTCGCCGAGCTCGTCGAGTTCATCACCTCGGGCCCGCTCGTCGCGATGGTCCTCGAGGGGCCGGAGGCGGTGAAGGCCGCCCGCCAGGTCATCGGCGCGACGAACCCGCTCGAGGCGACCACCGGCTCGATTCGGGGCGACTTCGCCGTCGCGGTCGGCCAGAACATGGTCCACGGCTCGGACTCGGCGGAGTCGGCGGCGCGCGAGGCCGGCCTCTTCTTCCCCGAGCTCTGACCCTCACGCTCGCCTCCGCCTCGCCGCAGCGCCGGGCGATCCTCGAGCAGCTCGGGGTCGCCTTCGAGGTGCGCCCGGCCGACGTGGAGGAGACGTCCGAGGGCGAGCCGGCGGCGGTGGCCGAGGCCAACGCCGTGCGCAAGGCGCGGGCGGTGACGGCGCCCGGGCTCGTCCTGGGC
>CALMNS010000726.1 GCA_937871635.1 uncultured Solirubrobacter sp. | reverse complement strand
CTCCAGCCCTCCTCGACCGCGCGGCGGGCCAGACGCCGCCGGTCGGCGTGGTCGCCGGCCATGAGCAACGCCCGCCCGTGGCCCTCGCTCAGCCGCCCGGCGCCGACCATGTCGAGCACCTCGTCGGGGAGGCCGAGCAGGCGCATGAGGTTCGAGACGGCCACCCGGGACCGGCCGACGCGGCGCCCGACGTCCTCCCGCGAGAGGCCGAGCTCGTCGACGAGCATGGCGCACGCGCGCGCCTCCTCGACCGGGCTGAGGTCCTGCCGGGCCATGTTCTCGATCAGCGCCGTCTCGAGCGCCTCGTCGCGGTCGTGCGCCCGGACCACCGCGGGGATCGTCTCGAGCCCCGCCATCCGGGCGGCGCGCCACCGGCGCTCGCCCGCGACGAGCTCGTAGGTCCCGCCCGGCACCGGGCGGACGAGGACGGGCTGCAGGACGCCCCGCTCGGCGAGGGACTCCGACAGGCCGGCGAGCGCCTCCTCGTCGAAGTGGCGGCGCGGCTGGGACGGGTTGGGCCGGATGAGCTCGAGCGGCAGCTCGCGCAGCTCGGGGGGCGCGGGCGCCGAGCCGTCCGCCGCGGCCTCCGCGGTCGAGGCCAGGATCGCCGACAGGCCGCGACCCATCCCGCGCGCCCGGTCAGCCACGGGCGGCCACCTCCTTGGCCAGCGAGAAGTAGGCGTCCGCCCCCGCGCAGTGCGGATCGTGGTGAATGACCGGGAGGCCGAAGCTCGGCGCCTCGCCGAGCCGGACGTTGCGCGGGATCACCGTCTCGAAGACGAGCTCGGGGAAGTGGGTCCGCACCTCGCGCTCGACGTCCTGGGCGAGCTTGGTCCGCGCGTCGTGCATGGTGAGCAGCATCCCGGCCACCGTGAGCCGCGGGTTGAGCTCGCGCTGGATGAGCCCCAGCGTGTCGAGCAGCCCGGCCAGGCCCTCGAGCGCGAAGTACTCCGTCTGGACGGGGACGATCACGCGGTCGGCGGCGACCAACGCGTTGACCGTCAGCGGACCGAGCGAGGGCGGGCAGTCGAGCACCACGAAGGCGTAGTCGTCGCGGATCGGGGCCAGGAGCTCGCGCAGCCGGCCCTCCGAGCCGGCCTCGCGCGGGAGCTCCACCGTCGCTCCGGCGAGATCGGGCGTGGAGACCAGCAGCGAGAGGCGCGGGATCCCGCTCGCCCGGACGGCCTGCGCCGCGGGGACGGCGCCCGTGAGGGCGTCGTAGAGCCCCGGACCCGTCCGCTCCGCCCCCAGGCCGACCGTCGCGTTGCCCTGCGGATCGACGTCCACCACCAGGGTCTCGTATCCCGCCTCGGCGATGCACGCCGCGACGTTGACGGCGGTCGTCGTCTTGCCGACCCCGCCCTTCTGGTTCGCGATGGCGTAGACCGTCCCCATGTGCGTGCGCGGACGCTAACGCGCGGCCCGGTCGGACCCGAGCGGTCGCTTGACGGCCATCCCCGGCCGGCGCGGGTAGCGCGGCGGGGTCTCCGCGACCTTCTCGAGCACGTGCAGCCAGCGGTGGCGCGCGGCCGGGAAGGGATGCACCTGGACCGGCTCGCGGGGCGCGAGCCCGAGCTCGGCCGCGGCGGCCGACCCCGCGGCCGCCTCCTCGTCGCTCACCGCTCCCTTCCAG
>CALMNS010000725.1 GCA_937871635.1 uncultured Solirubrobacter sp. | reverse complement strand
GCCGAGGTCCGCCCGTGGGAGGCGCTCCCCGGTCCGCCCGGCCGGTCCGGCGCCTTCCACGCGGTCTTCTGCGTCGGCAACTCGCTCACGCACGCGCCGGGGCACGCCGGCCGGCTGCGCGCCCTCTCCACCATGGCCGCTTGCCTGCGCCCGGATGGCCGGCTCGCGATCACCTCGCGCGACTGGGAGGCGATCCGCGCCGCGGGTCCCGGCCTCGAGGTCTCCGAGCGAATGGTCGAGCGCCACGGGCGCCAGGCCCTCGTCGTCCACGCCTGGACCCTCCCCGAGGACTGGGACGCCCCGCACGCCCTCGACGTCGCGGTCGTCTTTCCCGAGCCCGACGGTCGCGTCACCCGCCACGCCGAGCGGCTGACCTTCTGGCCCTTCACCCACGCGACCCTGCTCGGCGAGCTGGCCGCCGCCGGCCTCGAGCTCGAGTCGACGACCTACGGGGAAGGGGTCGAGCGCTACCTGGTCGTGGCGGGGCCCGGCTAGACCCGGCCCTCGGCGACGCCGGGGACCGTGGGCGGGTCGACGTAGCTCGCGGTGACGTCCTCCGGGGTGGCGCCCGGGACGCCGGTGTTCGTCGAGTAGGCGGGCTGGAGCTTCATGTCCGGCCGGATGGAGTGGACGGCCTGCGCGACGGCGATCGCCGACTCGGCGAAGCCGGTGGCGATCAGCTTGAGCTTGCCGTCGAAGGTCGTGATGTCGCCGCACGCCCAGACGCCCTCGAGCGAGGTCTGCATCAGCGGATCGACCACGATCGCGTTCTTGCGCAGCTCGAAGCCCCACTCCTTGAGCGGGCCGAGCTTGGTCGAGAAGCCGAGCTGGAGCAGGACGGCGTCGCACTCGAGCCGCTCGGGGGCGACGGACTCGTCGCTGGGGTGGTGGAGCTCGATGGCCTCGATCGACCCGTTGCCCTCCACGCCGCGGATGCCGAAGCCGCCGGGGATGACGATGCCGTCCACGTCGTGCAGCAACCGGGCCGCACCCTCCGGGGTCTCGCACTCGTCGGACTGCACCC
>CALMNS010000724.1 GCA_937871635.1 uncultured Solirubrobacter sp. | reverse complement strand
GCGGCGTTGCCGTCGAGCAGCGCGCGGTGCAGTGCCTCCGCCTCCGCCGGCGCCTTCATGTTCGACCCCACGACCCCCACGCCGGCCCTCAGCGCCGCCTCGGCCTCGGCCACCACGCAGGCGAACTCGCCAGGCACCCCTGACGGCCTGCCGACCCCGCCGTCGAGCCCGACCGGCGTCGCGGCCTCCGCGGCGTCCCCCGGGCCGTCCACCGCCTTCTGGATCGCCTCCCTGCTCGCCCTTTCGCTTATCCCGCTCCTGCGCTACCGCAGGCTGCTCCTTCCCCCGGCCGGATTCCGGCCGGTGCTGTTCCTCTCGCTGCTCGAGCGACCTGGCTGATCCCGCGAGGGATCGCCAGCTGTAGCCGAGCGCCCCGCGCGCTCGGCGTCCTCATTCGCTCGAAGCACAAGGAGATCTCATGATGCCGTTCACGCAGGAGCGCTCGGATGCCTGACCATCCGAACCAGAGCGCCTCGAACGAGGCCGCGCCGATGAACACCGTCCTCGACCTCGAAGCGGCGCGCTGCGCCTTCGCGGCCGCCCGAGTCCGCGCGCTCGCGGCGCTCGAGCTCCGGCTGCTCGAGCTCGCCGTCGAGGCACCCGACGACGAGCGCGCCCGCCGGCTCGAGCTGCAAGCCGACACGGTGTGGCGCGACGCCCAGGCCCTCAGCGCCGAGCACGATCCCGACCAGCCCTCCTCGCTGCGGGAGCACGCCGTTTGAGTCGCCCGGGCGGGCGCGGAGCGCGAGCGGTGCGCGGCGGCGCGCCGCTCAGTTCGGCGTGCCGGCGACCGGGTACTCCGGCCGGCTGAGCAGCGGGCTCTGGAAGTCGACGATCCAGGGGAGCAGCCTGGGGTCGCGGTCGATGAGGTACTGCGACCCCTTCACGAGCTCCACGAGCAGGCGTTCCGGGCTCAGGTCCAGGCGCTTGCGATCCGGGCCGAAGGCCGCGAAGGTGGTGTGCTCCTGGCGGCAGTCGTGGCGCGCCATGAGCGCGTCGGACTCCGCGTGGATCCGTCGCCGCAGGTCCTCGTCGCGCATCTCGCCGACGGGCCGGGTGTGCACGACGGGCGTGCCGTCGATGATGCCGACGTTCTGGTAGCCGAGCAGCTTGGGCCACACCGAATCGAGCCCCCAGCCCCAGCCCGTCTCCGTGAGGTCCAGCGTCGGCAGGAGCCGCTCGAGCGCCGCCGTGCGGAAGCCCGGCACCATGATCTCGACGAAGCCGACCCACCGCCCGAAGAACGTGTGGTGGCGCATGGTGATGAAGTGGGCGTAGTGCGAGGTCTCGTGCAGCGCGGGGGCGAAGAGGTCGAACCCGAGCTCGTGGGCGACCTCGAACATCCGGTTGATCGTGTCCTGGTCGGCGCGGATGTCGTCGTCGGGCAGCCAGACCTGGTCGTACTCGCGCCAGCCGTCCCACTCGTTGAGCCGCTGGCGCAGCCCGGTCCACTTCGGGCCGGGGATGACGTCGGCCACCACGCAGTCGACGTCGGCCTGGTCGGGGATCTCCTGATAGGGGACGAGGTGGAGGTCCCAGTTGCGCGATGCCGCCGGGTCGATCCACTCCGGATGCAGCGACTCGGCGCCGACCCTCGCGAGCACGAGGTTGCGCCGGCGATCGCTCACGCTCCGACCCGCAGGGAGGCGAGGATCTCCTCGCTGGCGTCCAGCGCCTGGCGCATGCAGTCGTCCATGTCGATGTAGAGGTAGTTGGCCAGGCGCCCCGCGAAGAACGTCCGCTCGGCCCCCAGCTCGGCCCGCAGGTGATCCTGGTAGGCGTCGTTGAGCCGCCTGTTCGCCTCGGTCTCGATGGGGTAGTAGCGCGTCGGCGCGCCGGTGAACTCGAAGCCGAGCACCGTGCCCTCGCACTGCTGGCCGGACGCGTGCTTGGTCTCGTGGATCCGGATGAAGGGGAACTCCGCGCCGGGGTAGTTGACGACCATCGCGCCCTGCGCGTGCTCGACGTGGGGCACGTGCACGTTGCGCACGAGGATGCCCCGCCACTCGAGCTCGCCGAGCGCGAACCCGCTGAAGACGTCGAGCGGGCAGGTGAGCACGATCGCGTCCGCCTCGGCCTCCTGCGCGTGGGCGGCGAGGGTGTCGAGCGTGACGTCGACCCCCGCGAGCAGCGTGGTCCGCCCGTTGGCCAGGAGGCCGTCGATGAGGTCCGTGTAGCCGTTGGGCCCGGCGGGCCACCCCTGGTAGGGATCCGGGAACAGGTAGGGATCGTTGTCCCAGCGGACGGAGACGCGGCGCGGCGCCCAGGCCGCCGACAGCTCGCGCGCGGGCCGGCCCCACTGCTTCTCGGTGTACGGCTTGATGAACCGCTCGTAGAGGATCGGGCCCATCAGCTCGAGGCACCAGTCCTCGAAGTTCGCGGCTTGCGCCCGGGCGGCGGCGTCGACGTCCTTGCGCTCGGCGAGCTGGCGGAGGATCTCGCCCGAGCGCGACTGGCGCTCGATGTCCGAGAGCAGGATGGGCCAGTTGAGGATCTGGCCGTCGGCGAGGATGTCGACCCGGTGGCGGTAGTCCCGGAACGGGGTCATCGCGTTGGCGAGCTCCCACACCTCCTCGTCCTCGGTGTGGAAGATGTGCGAGCCGTGCGGCTCGTAGAGGACGCCGTTGAGATGCTCGGAGCGGATCAGCCCGCCCGGAACGGCGTCGCGCTCGAGCAGAACGCTCTCGACGCCCTCCTGTGCGAGCCGGTGGGCGAGGGTGCAGCCGGTGAGCCCCGCGCCGACGATCAGGACGCGGGCGGACGACGGGTTGGCGATGGATGACAAAAGGGGGGCCCTCCGATGGAGTCGGTTGTCCCGTCGGCGTGTCGCAAGCCCCCTCGAGGGTCACGCGCCCGCCCTGCGGGTGCCTCCGCGGCACCTCGCCCTGGAAAGCGGGATACCGAGTTCACCGTAGCGCGGCGCCGGGCTGCTTATGGAACGAGCGCCCCGGGCAGAATGAGGAGTCCATTGACGCTCCCTTCACATCTGACCCGCCCGTGACCCCCCCGGCACACGTCGTCATCCTGGCGGCCGGGCGGGGCAGCCGCCTCGGCGCCCTGGGGGGCTCGACCCCCAAGTGGCTGCTCCGCGTGGGCGGGCGCACGCTCGCCGACCGGCAGCTCGCCGGGATCGCGCGGGCGGCGGGCGCCGTCGCGTCCGTGCGGGTGGTCGTCGGCCATGCCGCCGACGCGATCGAAGCCGAGCTCGCCGGCCGGCCGGAGGCCGTCGGCCTGGTGGCGAACCCCGAGTTCGCCGAGCTCAACAACTGGTGGTCCCTGCTGCGGGCGCTGCGCGAGCTGCCCGACGACGGGCCGGTGGCGGTGCTCAACGCGGACCTGCTCGCCGACCCGGAGGCCGTCGTGGCCTTCCTGGAGCAGGCGGCCGCCGGCCCCGCCGACGGGGTGCTGGCCGTCGACCTCGAGAAGCGGCTCACCGACGAGTCGATGAAGGTCTCGCTCGCGCCGGACGGACGCCTCGAGCGCATCGGCAAGCTGGACGTCGAGCGTCCGGTCGGCGAGTACGTGGGCATGCTCCTGGTCCGGGGAGAGGCGCTGCGGCGCCTCCGCGAGGTGCTCGAGGGCTTCGTCGGGCGCCCGGAGGCGGCGAACGAGTGGTACGAGGGCGCCATCGGCCGGACCGCGGCGGACGGCGTCGCGTGGGGGGTGTGGGGGATGCCGACCGGCGGCTGGGTCGAGATCGACGACGACCGCGACCTCGAGCTGGCCGAGTCGCTCGTGGCGGCGCCATGATCACGAGGCGCCGGACCATCGACATCCCGCGCCTCCTGCAGGTGGACGCCGGCTGCCTGCGCCGGGTGCCCTCGCTCCTGGCCGACCATGACTTCGACCTGGGCTGCGTGCTCCTCGGCAGCGGGCCGGGACCCACCCGGATCTTCGCCGAGGGGGTCGCGTCCGGGCTCCGCGCCCACGGCGTCCAGGTCCTGCACGTCTCCCACCTCAGCGGCCGGCTCGACCAGGCCGCGTCGACGGCGGCGATGATCATCGAGGAAGGCGCCACCACCGCCGTGGCGGTGGGAGGCGGCCGCGTGATCGACACGGTCAAGCTCGCCGCCGCCCGGACGGGCACCGACTTCGTCAGCGTCCCGACCGCGGTCTCCAACGACGGGATCAGCTCCCCCGTCGCGTCCCTGGTCGGCAAGGACGGCAAGCGCCTCAGCCATGCCGCGCGGACGCCGTGCGGCATCGTCGTCGACGTCAGGGCGATCGGCACCGCGCCGCCGACCACCATCCGGGCCGGGGTCGGCGACCTGGTCTCGAACCTCACCGCCTGCCTGGACTGGCGCCTGGCCGGGCAGAAGGGCCGCGAGCACTACGACGCCTATCCGGCGATGCTCGCGGAGTCGGCCGCGCGGCCGGTCCTCGACCTCGAGGAGCTCGAGTCGCACGCGGCGCACGAGATCGTCGCCCACGGCCTCCTCCTCAGCGGCCTCGCGATGGCGGCGGCCGGGACGAGCCGGCCCTGCTCGGGGGCCGAGCACCTCATCTCGCACGCGCTCGACGCCCAGCTCGGCTCGCGTGCCAGGTTGCACGGGGAGCAGGTGGCGCTCGCGTGCCTCGTCACCGCCGCCGCGCACGAGTGGTCCCAGATGCCCACGCTGCTCGACACCTTCCGCCGGCTCGGGCTGCCGACCTCGCCCGAGGACCTCGGGCTGTCGCGCGAGCAGGTCGTCGAGGCCGTCCTGGCCGGCCCGCAGCTGCGCGCGGACCGGTGGACCATCCTCTCCGAGCGGTTCCGGACCGCCGCCGAGGTGGACGAGCTCCTCGCGGTGGCGTTCGACGGCGGCGCCCGGTCGCTCGACCGGCTGTCCCCGGTCTCGGCCTAGGGATCCCGCTCGCCGCGAGCGCCCCCGGGCGTCGCCGCGAGCAGCCGCTCGAGCACCCGCCCGGTGGCGTGCCCGTCCTCGAGGTGGCAGAAGCGGTCCTGGAAGCGCGCGTAGCGCTCCTGATGGCGCTCGGCGACCGCCGGCAGCTCGCGGAGCGCGTCGACCACCTGGGTGCTCGTCTCGAGCAGCGGGCCGGGGGCCTCGGGCTCGAGCTCAAAGTAGAACCCGCGCTGGCGGCTCCGGTAGTCCTCGAGGTCGTAGGTGTAGAAGAGCATGGGCCGGCCGGTGATCGCGAAGTCGAACATCGTCGACGAGTAGTCCGTGACCAGCACGTCGGCGGCCAGGTAGAGCCGGCTGATGTCGGGATAGAGGGAGACGTCGCGGACGGAGGGATGCTCGATCGCCTCCAGGCGCGCGGTGAGCAGGTGGTGCAGCCGCAGCAGCAGGACGTGGTCCGCGCCGAGCCGCCCGGCGAACTCGTCGACGTCCAGGGCCAGCCGGAAGGCCTTGCCGCCCTCCGGCAGCACCTCGTCGTCGCGCCAGGTCGGCGCGTAGAGGACGACGGTGCGGTCCTCGGGGATCTCGAGCTCGCGGCGCACCGCCGCCCGCCGCTCGTCGCGGTCGGGGGCGCTGAGCACGTCGTTGCGCGGATAGCCGGACTCGAGGAGCTCCCCGTCGTAGCGGAACGCCTGCCGCAGCAGGGGGGTGCTCACGCGGTTGGGAGAGACCAGCAGGTCCCAGCGCGCCACGTCGCGCGACAGCTGCTCGTGACGCCCCGGCGGCGCCCAGAGGGCGTCGCGGTGCAGGCGCTTGAGCGGCGTCCCGTGCCACGTCTGGAGGTAGAGGGTGTCCGGCGGCTTGCACCAGTCGACGTCGGTGTGGGTGTTCGCGATCACGACGTCGGCCGCCTCGAGCGCCGCCCGGCCCTCCCTCGTGCCGTAGCCGGCGGTCGCGGTGCCCGGGGGGAACGCGGAGGCGTGCGCCGGAGCGGTGAGCCACACGTGCGAATAGTCTCCACCGCGGCGGAGCAGCTCCTCGTAGAGCACGCGGGGGCTATCGGAGTAGCGACCCTCGAAGGCGTTGTAGACGAACCTCACCCGGCGTATGTGTCCGATCCGGGGGCATCCGAATCGGCGCCCCCGTTCGTTTTCGGCCCCGCTGGGTAACGCCGTTCTCCTTGGCCTGCGCCCAGATCCTCAACCAGCGGACCCTCTCGCACCACGCCGCACGCGTGGAGGTGCCCACCTACGACCGGGCGGCGCTCACGCCCGGGGTGGTCCACATCAGCGTGGGGTCCTTCCACCGCTCGCACCAGGCGGTGTACTTCGACGAGCTCGCCCGGCGGGGCCTCGGCGACGGCTGGGCGGTCGTCGGTGTGGGACTGCACCGGCGCGAGATGCAGGAGGTCCTCGCCGCCCAGGACGGCCTCTACACCGTGGTCCCCCGAGGCCCGGGCGCCGGGCGCCCCCGCGTGGTCGGCGTCATCACCCGCTACCTGTTCGCCCCAGACGAGACGGGCGCCGTGCTCGACGCCCTCGCCGACGCCCGCACCCGGGTCGCGACGCTCACGATCACCGCGGGCGGCTACCACGTCGACCCGGGCACGGGGGAGTTCGCCTCAGACCACCCGGCGGTGCTGGCCGACCTCGCCGACCCGTCGCGGCCGCGCTCGGCGCTGGGCCACCTCGTCGAGGCGCTCGACCGGCGCCGGAGGGCCGGGCTCCCGCCCTTCACCGTCCTCTCGTGCGACAACCTGCCCGGCAACGGGATGGTGGCCCGCACCGCCGTCGTCTCCTTCGCCCGGCTGCGCGACGAAGGGCTCGCGGGCTGGATCGACGAGCACGCCGCCTTCCCGAGCAGCATGGTCGACCGCATCACGCCGAGCACGACCCAGGCCGACCGCGAGATGGTCGAGCAGGCCTACGGGGTGCGCGATCGGTGGCCGGTCATGACCGAGCCGTTCTCCCAGTGGATCGTGGAGGACGCCTTCAGCCACGGGCGCCCGCCGCTCGACGCGGTGGGCGTGCGCTTCGTCCCGGACGTCCGTCCGTACGCCCTGATGAAGACGAGGCTCCTCAACGCGAGCCACAGCGCGCTCGGGCACCTCGGGTCCCTCGCCGGCTACGAGCGGACGGACGAGGTGATGGAGGACCCGGTCTTCGCGGGGTACGTCGAGCGGATGATGGCCACGGAGATCGCGCCCCTGCTCCCGCCCGTCCCCGGGATCGACCTCGCCGCCTACCGCGCCCAGCTGGGCGAGCGCCTGCGCAACCCGGCGATCGCCGACCCGCTCGTGCGGCTCTGCCGGAACGGCTCGGCGAAGGTCCCTCGCCACCTGATGACCTCGCTGCTCGAGGCACGGGCCACGGGCCGGCCGCACGCCCTGCTCACCCTGGCCGTCGCCGGCTGGCTGCGCTCGCTGGGCGGCGTCGACGACCAGGGCGCGCCCATGGAGCTCGATGACCCCCTGAGCGAGCGCCTCCAGGAGCTCGCCCGCCGCGGGGGGACGGATCCCCGGCCGCTGCTGGCGGAGCGCACGACGTTCGGGTCGCTGGGCGCCGACCCCGGGTTCGCCGCCGCGGTGG